>CAISZB010000561.1 GCA_903889845.1 uncultured Verrucomicrobium sp.
GCTGTCTTTCCTGTGCGACTCAGCCGGAGCGCACGCTGGAAACGGGTCGCAAGGAGACCGCCCCGACTGGAATCAGGAGGGAGCCCCCTCCTTTCCGGGGCGGTTTCATTCTTCGATGTAAACCGGTGGTGTCGGGGTTTGCGCCCCTCAACCTCCGGCTACCAGCTGGCACCCCTCCGGGGTGCTTCTTGCGTCAATGTGATGTAAAAACGATCTAATCAGCTTCCCCTTCGGGTAAGCGCATCACCGCTTTCCCGATTGCCGCAGGCGGCGACAGAGGACGGCAATGATATTGCGGGCCACCTCGGCGTGGTCGGACAGCAGCTCGTACAACGCCTCGCTGCCGATCTCGAAGAGCAGGGTACCGTTGCCGTCGGCCTCCGCCGTGGCCGAGGCAGAGCGGGGTTCCGGATCGAGGACGGAGAGCTCGCCGAAAACCTGCCGGGGTCCCAGACGGGCGATGACCTGCCCGCCCCGATGGATGCGGACGGAGCCGGAAGCGATGACGTAAAGACACGTGCCGTCGTCCCCTTCGGCAAAAATGGCCTCTTCGGCGGCAAAGGAGTGCTCCCTCGCCGTCTCGGCCAGGGCCACCAGGACTTCCTCCGGCACTCCGGAAAAGATATCGACCGATTTCAGTAGCAGGACTTTTTCTATCGTCAGCATAGCGATGTCCCGGGTTGTGTCTGCCCCCACGTCCACCGGGCCGTTTCCTCGACAAAAGGCTCCTCGGCGCCGCCCTCCGCCATTTTCCGAAGGTGATCGACGTCGTCGGAGGAAAGGCCCAAGCCCGACAGGCCGATTTCATACAACGCGCACGCCCGGGTCCAGGGGAGAATGCGACTTCGCGGAGCTTTGACAAGATCGAGGAGCAGCGGCAGCGGCCGGGGCGCCTCCTTTTCTTCTGCTTCTGCCTCCGTCATCCGGTCGAAGAGCGCCAGGACATCCTCCTTCTGCGCGACGGGCAGGAGCGTGTCGAGCAACTCGACCGCCCGCGCCCGGTGGAGAGGAAGGACGGAGCCCGGATGCCGGACCAAAACGGTTTCGAGCCCGCACAACTCCCTCCCCCCGGGAAAAAGAGAGAGGAGCCGCAGGACATGGAGACGCCCCTCCCGCACCTCCCCGTCCAGCGCGCCGCGCACCGCAGGAAAGGAGGCCAAGGCGGCGCCCCGCCGCACCATTTCCCGGGTCTCCGCCGCCGCCCGGGTCAGGTGGCCCAGCCAGAGAGCCCGCTCCGCATGGGGAATCACCCACCCCGTCCGGGACAAGGCCCGGAGCCGCTCCTGCCGGAGCGTCCGGCACTCGGAAGCCAAATCCTGTTCGTCCGACGGCATCCAGGCCGCTCGCAAGGTTTCCTGCGCTTTTTTCACCGCCGCCTTGTCGCCCTCCATCCGCCCCAGCAGACGGAGCGCCGCACGACGGGCGTCGCGGTCGATTCCTTCCCCCCCATTCGCAACCGCCGCCAAAGGCCCGACGGCCGCACCGCCCCAGGCGTGCAGCGCCAGAACCGCCGCAGGACGGCAGATCCGGTCCGAAAGCGCCGCCACTAACGCCGCCACCAGCGCCGGAATCAACTCGCCCTCCGCTCCCCGATACTCTGCGGCGGCCCGCAAGGCGGCCAGGCGAACCTCCCTCTCGGGATCGGAAAGAAGCGGGAGAAGCAGGGGCAGAAATTTCCTTCCTTCCCCTTCAGGCGCCTTAGGAGCCTTAGGCACCGCCGCCAGTCCAGCCAGCACCGCCACCCCGTTCAGGCGCTCCGCCGCCGCCCCGGAACGCAGCAAGCCCCTCAACCGCCCTTGGGCTTCGGCCTGCGCTTCCTCCTCCACGCCGGGACCGGCACCCAGCAGCGCCACCAGGACCCTGCGGCGCGCTTCGGGATCGCCGGAAGCCCACAAACCCGGAACCTCCCGCAACGCCGCGGGGGACCCGAGACGCAGGGAGGCATCGAGCGCCGCCGCCGCCACTCCGGCGTCCCCCCGCCCCCCCTCCCGCCAAAGCCGTTCCACCTCCTCCCGCCATGGCCGCCCCTCCCCGGGTCGGCACCCGACCCTCCCGACCGCCCAGAGGCGCACCGCAGGAGCGGCGTGCTGCAGGGCCGCGGCCCACAGCGCCGGCCACTCCGGCACATCGGCCCGCTCCAGGAGGCTGAGGGCATGGAGGGCCACCCCCGGATCCTCGTTGCCGGCCATGCCCCGGAGGAGCGAGACCGCGGCGGCGTCGAGCGTGAGGGCCGCCCCGGAAAGGCGCCTCTGCGTCAGCACCCAGGCCAGCCTCCGGCTGTATTCCCCTCCCATCGCCCGCGCCACGCCGATCCAGGCGATGAGGAACACCGCCAAAAGCCCGCACAGCCAGATCACCGGGATCGCCCAGGCGAGCGCGAGCAGGAGCAGCAGCCCCCCGGCAAGCCCGGCCCCCGCGGGATCGATCACCGACTCCGCCTGGGCCTGGAAAACCAACTGCTCCTCTTCCGGCAACGGTTGGTAGAGCATCCGGAACGCCGGGCTCAGGAGAGAGGAACGGACAGCCTCGTCGGCCAGCTTGGCGACGATGATCAACCAACATCCGCCCGCCGCCAGGCCCAGGAAAGACATCGTCCCGACGGCACCCACCACGGCGATCCCACAAACCCACGGCAGCACGGCCAGCGCCGCGGCCAGGCCGAAACGGCGGAAAATCGCCCCGGACAGGAAAAGACTCACCGCCAACTGCCCCACCCCGACCCAGGCCGAGAACCGCCCCATGAAGGCGGCCAGGGACGCCTCGCTCTGGAACATGGCCCCCAGACGGTCGAAGTAGAGGAAGTCGGTGAAGAAAAAGCCGAAATTCGACAGGACCGAAAGAAGAAGAAAAAGACGGAGATAGCGGTCCTCCCAAAGGCCCCGCAACCCCTTCAAGGCATGGAGAACCCAGCCAAAGCCCGAACTCCCAAGCCCTCCGCCCGGCTTCGCCGTCGGATCGGTCCCCCTTTTCCTCCCGTCCTGCGGCGGGCCTGCGGCGAATTTTTCGGGGAACCGCCGCAGAATCCCGATCAGCAGGACGAGGCCGCCCGCCAGGGCCGCCGCCGAGGAGAAAAAGAGCCCGGCGACGCCGCCCTGCCGCGCCAGGAACGGCACGGCGAGACCCGCCACGATATTCGCCGCAATCCCCCCGGCCGCGACGAGACCGAAGAGCCGCTTCCCCTGCCGCACGTCGAAGAGGCGGCTGGCCGTCCCCCACACGACGATGTTGAGGAAATTGAAGGCGACCTCCTTCCATAACATTGCCGCACAGACCAGGGGCGGAAACCGGACCGCCCATCCCGCCAGCGCCGCCACCGCCATGGCGCAAGCCAGGGTACCCGGCAAGAGCCGCCGCACCCCCACCCGGGCCGCCAGCCCCACATAAGCCACCCCCAACAGCATTCCGGCCAGCGCCCCGCCGATGTAGATGAAAGGAAGTCGCGAGGCCCCGAACGTCGAGATGAAGACCGTCCCCGCCGCGGTGTCGAAGAAAACCGCCGCCGCCGCACGGCAAAAGAAGAGGGCCGCCACGGCGGCGAGTGCCCCCCCTTCCCCCGGTGCGATGCGCAACCGGAAGAGCAGGGCGGAGACAGGATTCACGGTCGAAAGGGCGGGATCACGATATCCCGGCGTGCTAAGAAGCTGTGAAAGAAGTAGCCGTAGGCCACGCGGAGAAGGATTTTCGCCTCCACCTAGGCGCGAGCGACGCGCATATCAATGAAAAGATATGAAAGGAGCAATGCCGTCGCGATAGCGACAAAGAGGAAACGGTAAAACTAACTGGCATGGCCGGGAGGCAACCGACAACGGGGGAGGCGAAAAGCCTTCCCGCCCTACGGGTTGCGTCTACTTCTTTCACAGCTTCTAATGGGCGCCGGTCGCCCAATCGGTCAGGCCGTACTTGTCCAGGATCGTCTGGAGGCGGCCGTCGGCCCGCATCGCGGCCAGCCCCTCGGACAGCTGCGCGGCCAATTCCTGACTGTTGAGGAGCGAGGGCGCAAAGGCGACGTAAAGATCGGTCGTTGAACTCAACTTCCCGGCTTCGATGAGCTTGTCGGCCTTGTCGGAGGACTTGAGAAAATAGCTGACCACGTTTCGGTCCTCGACGAAGGCCCCGATCTTCTTGTCGGCCACCGCGGCGACGAGGTCGGCCAGGTTGCTTGTCCCCCCGACGAAGGCCCGGATTTTTTTCGAGTTTCCCCGGTTCTTCGCGATGTAGCCCCCCACTTCGGGGTTGTATTTGTAATCGTCGACGATCCCCAGGAGGACGCCTTCCAGGCTGGACGCGCCGGCATACTTCCAGCCGCTATCGAAGGGAACATAGAAGGCTCCCTGCGCCCGCCCCTGCTCGGTCTTCGGGAACACGAGATCGGGAGCGTCGAGCTTGCTCAGGCCCACCAGGGCGGTCGCGCGCCCCTCCTTGATGTCGTGCAGCGCCCCGCTCCACGAGCTCGATTGATACGAGACCGTGTACCCCTTCGCCTCGAAGACCGCCTTCACGATGTCGATCATGAAGCCGGTCTCCCCCTTGTCGGAGTCGCCCGTGTAGGGCATGTAGGGGTCGGCTTCAAACGTCAGCGTGTCGGCCCAGGAACGCATCCCGCAGCCGAGCAGAAGCCAAACGAAAAGGACGATGGAGAGAAATGAAGGCATAGAGTTTAAAGGCTTTAGATTTCTCGGGCCTCCAATGGGAGGCGGTGCGGATGTTGCCCCACACGGAACCTCCATGCCAATACAAAGAAACGGTCCCACCCCTATTTTTTCGGCAGCACCGTTTCCCCCCAAAACCGCAGCCCGTCTAACGTTAACCCCGGCAGCACCGCCTCGATCTCCGGCATCCGTTTTGCGACGACGCCGGCCTGTCCCCCCGTCGCGACGACGTGGAGCCGCCCCCCCTTCGGAAGCAACTCCTGCCGCACCGCCGCCAGGATCTCCCGGATCATCCCCCGGTAGCCGATGACGGCGCCGACACGGATCGCCTCCTCGGTGCTCTTGCCGATGGCGCGCCGGGGTTCCCGGACGGTGACGCGGGGGAGGAGGGCGGTCCGCTCGTGGAGGTATTCCGTCATCACGTTGAGGCCGGGCGCGATGACGCCGCCGCAGTAGGCCCCCTTCGGATCGATGACGTCGAAGGTGACCGCCGTCCCGAAGTCGATGACGACGGCGGGCGTACCGAAGAGGCGGCGGACGGCCAAGGCGTTCGCCAGCCGGTCGGCCCCGATCCGGGCCTTGTTCGGATAGCGGACCGGCATCCCGAGGGGGGCCTCCCCATGAAGGACGAAGAGGCGCTTCCCGAAGACGCGCCGGAAGAGCGCCGTCCGCTCCGGGACGACGCTGCTGAGGAGGACCGCCTCCGCCGGGAAACGGCGCGCCAGGCCGCGCACTGCGGCGAGGTGAAGGGCGGGCGTGGGATGGGTGGCGACCGATCCGAGGCGGCCCGCCGTCGCCGGGGCGTACTTCGTGAAAGAGTTGCTGACATCGACGACGAGGAACGCCGCACTCCCCTTGCGGCTCTGGCTGCCCTGTCCGCCCTGTTTTTTGGGTTCGTCCGGCATGAAGAAACCACCTATACCCCTCTTGCCGCCGTTTGCCAACGCGGGTCCGGTCCCATGAGTCTTTATTTCCTCCTCCACCCCCTCGCCGGGCTCCGCCACCTGGCCCTCGACGAATGGTCCGACGCACTGCGACAGGCCGGGCACGAGGTGGAGGAACACACCCTCCGCCGTCCCGACGCCCCGCCGGAGGAGACCTCCGCCGTCGTCGCCGCCGCCATCGCCCGCCGAAAGCCCGCCGCCCTCTTCGCCGCCAATCCCCTCGTCTTCACTCTGCCCCGGTTCTTCGAGCGGCCCGAGGTCGCCGCCCGGCCCCTCGTCTGCTTCTGGTTCGACGATCCCTACCGGCCCCTCACCCGCTGGGAACGGGAACCCGGCTTCCTCGACGCCCTGCGGCGGCCCTTCATCCAGCACCGCGTCTGGGACGGCCACTGGCGGACGTGGCTGGCGGAGCGCCACGGCATCGCCTCCCTTCCCATCCACCTCGCCGCCGATCCGGCCCGGTTCCGTCCCCTGCCGCCTCCGCCGGATGGGAAAGGCGAGGAAGTCGTCTTCATCGGCACCCTCGCCTCCCGCACTGCGATCGAGACGCGGAAGGCGGCCCTCTCCCCCGTTCTCTCCAAAGCGGCCCGCCAGATCGAGGCCGCCATCGTCGGGGGGCCGCTGGGCGCGAATCCCTTTGCCCTCGTCGAATCGGTCCTCGCCGCCCTCCCCTCGCGCCTCCGGGACGAGGTGGAAGCGCTCTCCGCGCGGACGCCCGACGCCCTCCTCGCCCTCCGCGCCCTGGCGTGGCACCTGGGGAAGAACGAGGTCCGGCGCCGGATGCTCCGCGCCGCCCTCCGGGCCGCCCCCGTCACCGTCTTCTCCGGCAACCTGGAACAGACCCAGGCCGGGGCCGGGGAACTGGCCTCCCTGGTGGGGGAAGGCGGCCATCCCCTCCGCTTCGTCGATACCGGCCGCCTCCCCCTGGCCGACCTTCCGCAGCTCTACGCCCGGGGCTGCCTCCATCTGCAGGGGACCGATCCCCAGTCGGTCGCGGGCGGTCTCCCCTTCCGTGTCTTCCAGACCACCGCCTGCGGCCAGGCCCTCCTCACCGACGTGAAGCCGGAGCTGTTGGAGTGCTATGCGGAGGGACGGGAGATCGCCTGCTACCGGACGGAGGAGGAGATCGCCCCCGCCATCGAGAAGCTGCTGGGAGACGCGGCCGGGCGACAAGCCCTGGCCGAGGCGGGACGCCAGCGGTTCCTGGCCGGGCACACGTGGCAGCACCGGGTGGGGGAAGTGTTGGGGGGGATGCGAAGTTAAGAGTGCGGCCCTTCGCTCCCCCCATCGACTCCTCCGCCCAAAACTTTAATCCTTTTTTTACTCATTTTATACGTTACCTTCCCCCTGTCCCGGAACGATTCCGGGACGGAGACCCCCAGTCCAGGAAGGACCCATGAGCCTCACCATCGGCACCAACATCGCGGCACTCAGCGCGGCCACGTACCTCGACCGGAACAATTCCGACGCGGCGAAGTCGATCGCCCGCCTCGCCTCCGGGTCGCGCCTCGCGATCCCTTCGGACGACGCCGGCTCCCTCGCCGTCAGCGGGAACCTCACCGCCCGGATCAGCCGCCTGACCGCCGCCACCTCCGTCACGCAGAGCGCCGTCTCCCTCGCCCAGACTGTCGACGGCTTCCTCTCCACGATCCAGAATCAGATCACCCGTCTGGGGGAACTGGCGCAGGCGGCGACCAACGGCGTCTTCAGCAGCTCCGACCGTTCCAACTACCAGGCGGAATTCTCCTCCCTCCTCTCCCAGGTCAACCTCATCGCCACCAGCGCGACCTTCGATGGCCTCTCTCTCTTCTCCTCCTCCACCGTCACCCTGGCGATCAACGCCAACGGCGCCACGGACACCTTCGTCCTCACCACTGTCGCCACGGCGACGAGCCTCGGGCTGAGTGCCGTCTCCATCGGTACCGTCACGGCGGCGACGGGGGCCGTCTCCCTCCTCAACGCCGCCATCGCCTGTGTCACCTCCCGCCGTGCCTCGGTCAATGCCGACATCTCGAAGTTCAACTTCTACACCACGAACCTCGGCACCGAGCAGACGAACGTCACCTCGGCCAACAGCGCCATCTCCGACCTCGACATCGCCGCCGAGAGTACCCGCCTCTCGAAGTCGACGATCCTCGCCCAGTTCGGCGTCGCCCTCCTCGCCCAGACCAACACGAACCAAAAGAACGTCCTGGGCCTCCTCACTTCGTCCTCCTCCGCGACCCTCTCCTCGCGCTCCGCGGGCTTCCTGGCCTGAGTAGTTCTAACTAAGCTTAACCAAAAAAAGGTTAAGTTTCCCTGGCCCGCGTCGAAATAAAGGACAGAGCCTCGGTTAAAGGACTGAGACTTAAGAGGCGAAAGCCTCGAAAGGCTTCCCGGAGCCTTTGGAAAAATACGGGAATGTCGGAAGGAATCCGACCCGATCCCATGATGGGAACGGTATTTTAGAAAGGAACTCTTATGGCCGTTATTGGAACGAACATCGCCGCCGTCAGCGCGACGAATTACCTCAACTACAACAACTCGCAGCTCACCAGCTCGATCACGAAGCTTGCTTCCGGTTCCCGCCTGGCCGATCCGTCCGCCGACGCGGCCGGCGTCGCCGTCAGTGGTAACCTCTCCGCCCGCATCAAGCGGTTGACCGCCGCCGCCCAGGGCTCCCAGGACGTCGTCTCCGCGGCCCAGACCACGGACGGCTTCCTCAGCTCGATCCAGAACATCCTCACCCGCATGAGCGAGCTGGCCCAGGAAGCCACCAAC
>CAISZB010000562.1 GCA_903889845.1 uncultured Verrucomicrobium sp.
GGCCTCGATAGGCCGGTGACGATCACCTCGGCGGGGTACGGCGCGCGACTGGCGCTTCCGATCTGGGGCCGGGTCATGGCGGCGGCGAATGAGCATTACCTGCCCCAGCCTTTCACGCCGCCGTCGGGGATGGAGCAGGAGGGGCTTCTGTCCATTTTCGGCGCGGGGACGGGCGCGTGGCTGCGGGACGATCAGCGCGACGGCTACCTGAAACGGATCGGCGACGCGCCGGTGCCGACGGCGATGGCGGGGGCTGCGGGAACGGTGGCTCCCAGCGCGGCGGCGCGGCGGGGAGGTGGGAACGGCGGTGTCTTCGGCTGGATGAAGCGGCTGTTCGGAGGGGAGGAGACGCGCCGGGCGCTCCCGGTCGAGCCGGCCCTCGATAGTCCGTTGCCGGAGCGGAGCACGCCCTCGGCGGCGGTGCTTCCCCCGGAGACGGACCGGGTTTCGAAGTCGGCCCCGACGATGTTGGTGCCGCCGGAGGAGCCGTGATATGCCTAATGCACTAATCGATAAAGAAGGCGGAAACGTAGCCAAGCTTCATCAACTTTGGTTTGATGATAAGAGTTCTGCTTATCGAGGGAATATTGAGTTTGTGGATGCTCCGGTAGGTTTGAAGGAGCTATTGGATCATTTGGAAGAGTTGGTGGAAGACCAAACTTTTGCGCTTGTGGACGGAGTCCAAGGTCAAATCGATGCTTTCAATTTCTATGTTTTATTGGATGACGGGACTAAGCATCTTATTTGCGATCTTTATGTTGCTAAAGATGGCGCATGTTCTTTCCGAAAGAGTGACGGTTGATGGGCTTTGCTGCTTCTATAACACTGCCTTCGCCCTCTTCAACTTTGCCCCGAAGACGCGGTTGACGACGGCGCTCATGCCGCGGGTCTTGCCGCCTGCTTCCTTGACGAGGTAGTCCCGGACGGCGGGGTCGAGGGCCAGGACGGTGGGGATGTGGCCGGTGGGCTTGCGGCCTGCGCCCGGGCGGGCTCCGCCGCGTTTGGCTGCGGCGACGTAGCGGGCCTGTTCCTTGTCGGAGGCCCGGCGGGTTTCCCCGGCGAGGATCATTCTTTCGATTTCCTTCTCTTCCGGGCTCAGGATCATTTTCTTAGATGCCATACTTTTTCCTCATTTTGCGGGAGGCATAGGCGGTCACCATGCGGATTTTCTCGCCGCGATCTTCGACGACAATGACCCAGGCCTCCCCTTGAAATCGGACGATCAAGAACCGTTGGAGGGAGTGGGGAGGGATTTCCGTGGCGATCAGGTTGCCAGTCGCAATCGCGCTCTCCAATTCCTCGAATGAGGCACCCCGGGTCGCTTTGACCAGGGCGCTCTTTTTCTCGTCCCACTCGAATTCCACGCAGGGGAACCTACGGCGGGGTGGTTTGAAAGTCAAATGGAACAATCAAACGGCGGTTTCCGGTGCTGCCGCCGCGCCTACTTCCACGCGATCACCACGGCTCCGGCCAGGATCAGTCCCGCACCGATCCCCTCCTTCAGCGTGATGTGTTCCCCGAGGAAGAGGGCGGCGAGGAGGATGGCGAAGACGACGCTGAGTTTGTCGACGGGGGCGACGCGGCTGACTTCGCCGAGGTTCAGGGCGTGGAAGTAGCAGATCCACGAGAGCCCGGTCGCCAGCCCGGAGAGA
>CAISZB010000563.1 GCA_903889845.1 uncultured Verrucomicrobium sp.
GGCACCCGCTGCACCACCTTCGTGAAATTCCCCGTCGCGTTGTCGGGGGGCAGGAGGGCGAAGGTGGAGCCGGTGCCGGGGGCGAAGCTATCGACGTGGCCCCGGAAGGTCCGGCCCGGGACGCCGTCGATCTCGATCTTCACCGGCTGGCCGACGCGCATCCGGCCCAACTGCGTCTCCTTGAAATTGGCGACGATCCACGCCCCGTCGACGACGGCCAGGAGGCTGCCGCCGGGGGAGACGCGATTCCCGACCTCCACCTGCTTCCGCCCGACCCGCCCGCCGCTGGGCGCGCAGATCGTGCACCAGCCGAGCTGGTTCCGGGCGTCCTGAAGCTGCGCCTGGGCGACGCGAAGCTTCTCCTTCGCCGTGTCGTAATCCTGCTGGGAAATGGCCTCGTCCCCCTTCAGCGGGAGGAGGCGGTCGTAGTCGGCCTTCGCCCGCTCGTAGGTCGCCTCGGCCTGGTCGACCTTCACCTGGTATTCGGCGGTGTCGAGGCGGACGAGGGGCTGCCCTTCCGTGACTCCCTCATTGTCCCACACCAGGACCTCCGCCACGGTCCCCGCGACCCGGGGGGAAACGGCGTGGATGTGGCCGGTGACGTTCGCATCGTCGGTCGACTCGTGCGCCCACGAGTTGTAAAGGAACCCGCCCACGACGACGAGGACCACGACAGCCACGCCCACCTTCACCCGGCGGTCGGCGAATTGCGCCATCCCCCAGGCTTTGAGCTGGAGCAGGCGGGCGGCGGGCTTCTTATCTGAATCGTGCATGGCGTCGGTCACGGCAAAAACGGAAAGGCAAGCGAGGGTAGGAGAGTCCCCCTCTCCCTGTCCAATTCTTAATGGGACATATAGTTAATGAAGTGAAGCAGACTTCCCCTGCTCCGACATCGCGAGGAGCAGGTCCCGCTTCGAGAGGGAGCCGAGGAGGACCGGATCGCCTTCGTCGAAGACGACGGGCAGCCGCTCCCCGTCGTGCCGCCCGAAGCGTTCCATCGCCTCGCCCAGGGTGTGGTGCGGCGTCAGGAGGGGGAATTCCTCCTGCATCACGTCGAGGGCCAGGGCCAGGTTCGCCACCTCCTCGTCGTGGAGGAAGGGCTTCATGTCGTGGAGGGAGATCGCGCCGCGGAAGCGCTTCGCCCCGTCGGTGACGTAGAGGTAGTTGTAGCGGTTGCTGACGAAGAAGCGGGCGGCGTCGCCGAAGTGGGCCCGCTCCCCGATGCAGGGCGGGTCGGGCTTCATCAGGTCGCCCACGCGCAGCATGGAGACATGGGGATCGGGGGCCAGGGCGCGCTTCCGGCGCATCGCCTCCGCGTAGATCGATTCTCGGCCCGCGCTCTGCGCGACGTAGAACGCCGCGACGCAGGCCAGCATGAGGGGGAGGACGATGGCGTAGTCGAGGGTCATCTCGAAGAGCATCAGGATCGCCATGATCGGCGCCCGCGTCGTCGCGGCCAGGAAGCATCCCATCCCGACGAGGGCGTAGGCGTCGGCGGAAGCCGTCGTGGCGGGCCACCACGCGTGGACCGGATAGCCGAAGAGGAACCCCATCGCCGCGCCGACGCAGAGGGTGGGGGTGAAGATGCCGCCGACCGCCCCGGACCCCGCCGTCGCCGCCGTCGCCGCGACCTTCAGGAGGAGAAAGAGCGCGATGCCCTGCCAGAGCATCTCGTGATGGAGGATCGCCCCGACCACGTCGTAGCCGTTCCCCCAGACACCCGGCTCGGCCAGGGAGAGGAGCCCGACGATGGCCCCGCCCATCATCATCCGGACCGGCACCCCGGCCTTCACCTTCTCGAAGAGGCGTTCCCCCCCCTTCAGGATCGAGAGAAAGAGAGGTCCCAGGAACCCGGAGAGAATGCCGAGGAGGAGATAGGGAAGCAGTTCCCAGATGCTGACGAGCTGGTAGCCCGGGATCGCGTAGATCGGGCTGCCGCTCCACAGCTGCCGCACCGTCACCGTCGCGATGACGGAGGCGAAGACGAGGGGGCCGAAGCTCTCCATCGCGATGGTCCCGAGGACGACCTCGGCGACAAAGAGGGCGCCCGCGATCGGGGCATTGTAGGTGGAGGCGATGCCCGCCGCCGCCCCGCAGGCGACGAGGAGGCGGAGCTGCGGCACCGTGAGGCCGAAGCGCCGCCCGACGACCGAGGCCAGCATCGCGGAGAGCTGCACCATCGGTCCCTCCCGCCCGATGGAGCCGCCCGTGGCGATGGTGCAGAGGGAGGAGAGGCTCTTCACCAGCGTCGCCCGGACGCGGACGATGCCGCTGCCCAGGGAGATCGCCTCCATGTAATCGGTCGAGCTCTTGTACGTCAGCCACCGCAGACCGAAGTGGAGGATGAGCCCCGCGACGAGGCCGCCGAGGGTCGGGACGAGGAAGCGCTCCCATTTGGAGAGCCCCTCCGCCGCGATGACGAGGTTCCCCCCGTTGCCGACGACGACGGTCTGGAGCACCTCGATCGCCTTGCGGAAGAGGATCGAGGAAAGCCCGCCCAGCAGCCCAACGAGGCCCGCCCAGGCCAGGGTGGCGTGGACCTCGCCCCCGCCCGTCTTCTCCTGCACCCAGACGCGGAGGGCCAGGAGCCGCCACCAGACTTTCCCCTTGTGGGGGAGATAGGGGCGGGGCGGCAGGATCACTTCACAATACTAGAGCCTGTCCCGCACTTTGGAAAGGCCGCGCCGGTCCCCCTACTTCTTCCAGGGGATCGTCTTCAAATTCGGCTTGTGGCTGCGGCGGGCGTTCTGGCGTTCCTGTTCCTTCCGGCGGCGTTCGATCTCGGCGGGGCTGGCCTTGGGCTTGCCGGGCGGAACGGCAGGGGAGGGCTCTTGGTCCGGGTGCATGAAGACGACTCAAGCGGAGCGACGCCGCTTTGGCGATGCCCGCCTTCCGCCTTTTTTAGAGTCTATCCCCGAAAGAACCCGGAGAGCGCGTCCAAAACCAACTTCGCATTCAGGAAGACAATGACCGCGGCCAGCAGCCACCCCGTCCAGCGGACCCAGGGCGGGTTGACGAATTCCCCCATCTTCGCCCGGTCCGAGGTGAAGGCGACGAGGGGGACGACGGCGAAACCGAGCTGGAGGCTGAGGAGGACCTGGCTGCCGACCAGGAGGTCGGTCGTCTTCCCCTCCCCGTAGAGGCCGATCACGATGACGGCGGGGACGACGGCGATCGACCGGGTCACCAGGCGGCGGAGCCATGGCCGCATCCGGAGGTCGAGGAACCCCTCCATCACGATCTGCCCGGCCAGCGTCCCCGTCAGCGTCGAGTTCTGCCCCGAGGCGATCAGCGCGACGGCGAAGACGATTCCCGCGAAGCCGACGCCGAGGAGGGGGCTGAGCAGTTTGTACGCATCCTGGATCTCGGCCACATCCCGGTGACCCGTGGTGTGGAACACCGTCGCGGCCAGGATCAGGATCGCCGCGTTGACGAACGTCGCGCCGAGGAGGGCGACGTTCGAGTCGATCGTACCGAAGCGGATCGCATCACGCTTCCCCTCTGGCGTCGGCTCGATCTTCCGCGTCTGGGCGATGGAGGAATGGAGGTAGAGGTTGTGGGGCATCACCGTCGCCCCGATGATCCCGATGCTCAGGTAGAGCATGTCACGGTTCTTCAATATCTCCGGGCTGGGAGCGAAGCCCGCGAGGACGCCGACCAGGCTCGGCTTCGCCAGCCAGAGTTCGAGGGCGAAGCAGGCCCCGATCGTCGCGATCAGGGCGATAATAACCGCCTCCAGGTAGCGGAAGCCCTTGTTCTGCAGGAGGAGGACCACCATCACGTCGAGGCAGGTGACGAGGCAACCCCAGACGAGGGGGAGGCCGAACAGAAGCTGGAGTCCGATCGCCATGCCGACGACCTCGGCCAGGTCGCACGCCGCGATCGCCACCTCGCACAGGAGCCAGAGGCCGACGGAGACGGGCTTCGAATAATGGTCCCGGCAGGCCTGCGCCAGGTCGCGCCCCGTCGCGATGCCCAGCTTCACCGCCAGGTGCTGGAGGAACATCGCCATGACGCTCGACAGCAGGACGACGGAGAGGAGCGTGTAGCCGTAGGAGGCGCCGCCCTGGAGGTCGGTCGCCCAGTTGCCGGGGTCCATGTACCCGACGGAGATGACGAAGCCCGGCCCGGCGAAGGCCAGCATCCTGGCCCAGAACGCACGGGTCTTCGGCACCGGGATGGTGCCGTTCACCTCGGGCAGGGACCGCTTCGCCCGGGGATGCCGCCAGCCCCCGCCGGGCGGGGAGGAAAGCGGGGGGGACGGAATCATCCCGTCGTTTTCAACTAAAAACATCCCCGCGTCAATCTAAATTTGTATAGGCAAACTTTGATTGTCCAAGGATACTTTTTTAAAGTCGCTTCTTTTCCGGCGCCGCCGTAGTCTGGCCACCCGATGCCTCCCAGAAAGAAGACATCCCCGGCCAAGGCGCTCAAACCCGCAAAGTCCGCCACCCGCTCCGCGACCGCCAAACGGAGCGCCCACCACCGGGGCGGCCTCACGGAGAGCGCCGAGGACTACCTGGAGTGCATCTCCAACCTCCTCATCCAGCGCGGCTACGTCTCCGCCTCCGACGTCGCCGACGCCCTCGGCCTCATCCGGCCCAGCGTCTCCCTCATGATCAAGCGGCTGGCCGAGCAGGGCTACCTGGAGCGGCAACCCTACCGCGGCTTCGTCCTCACCCCCAAGGGGCAAAAAGTCGCGTCCTCAATCCGGGAACGGCACGAGGTCCTCACCGAGATCTTCCGCACCCTCGGCCTCGATCCCGAGTCCTTCCATGCCGACATCGAAGGCCTGGAGCACCACATCAGCGACGCGGCGTTCCTCCGTTTCAGGCAACTTGTGGCCCACTTGCAGAAGCATCCGCTTCCGTAATTTTCCTCGCCTCCCCCTCGCCGCCCTCCTAAACTGTCCGCTCCGATGAAGCCCTTCCTCCTTCTGTCGCTGCTCCTTTCCCTGGCCCTCCCCC
>CAISZB010000564.1 GCA_903889845.1 uncultured Verrucomicrobium sp.
CGCCTTCGGATCGAGGCCCCAGGCCGCCGCCGCCTTCCGGACGACGCCGGAGGCGGGCATCGCCGTCCCGGCCAGCGCCGCCAGGGCCTCCGCCTCCCCCTGCGGCTGCCGGAGCGCGACGAGGGGCCAGAACAGATTGAGCGTCAGATCGTCGATCCGGTCCTCCCCGATCAGGTGGGAGGGCTTCGCCGCGGCCTTCCCCGTCCACGCCGTGTGGCGGCTCCAGAACGGATCGTGGCACTCCCCGCCGATCCGCGCGACGATGGCCGGATCGCGCCGCTCCACCGCCCGGATCAGGCGCGGAATCTGCGGCACCAGCCGGGAGAGGGCGGCCAGGCGGCGTTCCGGGCGATTCGCCGGACGGATGCGATACCGGCTCCATGCCCCGGGCGGCAACACCGCGTAATCGAGCGACGCCCGCCGCGGCCACCACCGCTCCCACAACGGCTGGAGCGCCTCCCGGGCCGCCGCCGAGAGCTTCCCCACATCCCCCGCCGGCAGAAAGCCCGCGATGCCGAAGAGGAGCGCCTCCCGCTCGGCCTCCGGCAGCGGCATCAGATAGGAGACCGGAAGCCGCCGCGCCAGATGGCGGAACGGGGCCTGGTTGCCGCCATAGCCCAACGCCTCCGCCACCCCCTCCCACACCGCCTGTTCCCGCCCCACCACGGCGATCCGCCACGCCAGCCGCCGCGCCCGGCGGCGGAGGCGGTAGGCGCCCGCCGCTTCCAACAGCGGGAGCAACTCCGTCCCGGCGATTTTTTCCAGCGCCCCCGCCTCCGTCCCTTCCGGTTCCCCGCTCCCGCCCCGACTCAAAGGATCGACCAGATCGCCGATCTCCTCCCAGGCGGCCAGCAGCCCGTCGGCCAGGGGAATCCTCGGCGCTTTGGAACCAGTGGAAAGAGTCCCATCCGCGTCCCAAACGAGTTCCACCATCGCCTCCCCTCCCTGATCGCTTGTCCCCACCGTCACCGTCCCGCGTTGCGCGGGCCGATCCCCGTCCCCAAAAGCCAGTGCCGCCTCGATCAGGCGAAGGGAACCCGGGCTCTCCGGCAAACCGGGCTGAAGCACCGTCACCGGCTCCCCTTCCGAAGTCCGCAACGGCGTCCGGAGCAGCCCCTCCAGCCACAGCGCCGCCAGCCACCCCCCGGCGGGCCGGACGGGGGGACGGGTCCCCCGCGCCTCCACGTAGGGATCGGCGGGGGGCTGGCGTTTTGAAAAAGGTTCTGCTTCCATGTGCGGCATGAGCGTCCGGATCGTACGTCTTCTCTCCCTCCTCTTCACCCTCTTTTTCCTGGCACGAGCCGGGGCGATCACCCCCGCCGACGAACCCCTCGTCAAAGTCATCGAGAAAGTCCGCCCCGCCGTCGTCAACATCAATACGGAGCGCGTCGTTCAGCAGGCCGTCTCCGATCCCTTCTCCGTCTTCTTCGGCAACTACCGGATCGCGACCACGAAGCAGACCAGCCTCGGCTCCGGCGTCCTGATCGACACGAACGGCTACATCGTCACCTGCGCCCACGTCGTCGGCCGCGCCGCCGACCGCGCCGCGATCCAGATCACCCTGGCCGACGGCTCCGACTTCCCCGCGAAGCTCCTCTACGCCGACGAGGACGCCGACCTCGCCCTCCTAAAGGTCGACCGCAGCGACAAATTCCCCTGCCTCAGCCTCGCCCTCGACGACCTCTCCCCGAACCTCCTCGGGGAGACCGTCGCCGCCCTCGGCAACCCGGCGGGCTACCAGAGCAGCGTCAGCTCCGGCATCCTCAGCGCCCGGGACCGGAAGGTGAAGGCGAACGACGGCACGACGACCAACGGCCTCCTCCAGACCAACGCCACGATCAACCCCGGCAACAGCGGCGGCGCCCTCGTCGATATCGAGGGGAAGCTCGTCGGCATCTGCAACGCGAAACTCTCCGGGCAGGCCATCGAGGGGATCGGCTTCGCCATCCCGGCGTCGAAGGTCTCCGCCTGGGTCGCCGACGCCATCGCCATCGCCAAGGGGGAAAAGAAGCCGCCGCAGCCCGCCTCGATCCTCGACCTCCTCGACGCCCAGTTCGGCTTCCGGCTCCAGAACATCACCCCGGACCTGGCCCAGGCCTTCAACCTCCCCTCGACCAACGGCCTCCTCGTCTCCGGCGTCGCGAAGGGAAGCCCCGCCGATGCGGCAGGCATCAAGGAAGGGATAGTCGTCGTCGGCGTCGGCAACGTCTCGATCCTCAACGCCGATTCCCTCCCCCACCAGCTCCGCAAGGTACAGAAAGGCGATCCGGTCTCCTTCACCGTCGTCATCTTCCAGCAGCAAGGGTCCATCTCCTTCCGCCGCAGCCAGACCGTGACCTTGCAGGCGCGCTAAACCCGGATTATCCTTCCTTTCCCATGAGCTTCAAACCCGGTGAGCAGGTCGCCTGCATCAACGACTGCTTCGACGCCGTCGTCGAGAAACTCTACGTCGCCCTCCCGAAGGAAGGCTCCATCTACACGATCCGGGAAGTCTTCCCGGGCCGGATCGAATTCGCCGGCGGCAACCCCGCCGACGCCGTCGACGCCGTCCTCCTGAAGGAACTGCAAAATCCGAAAGACCCCCGCCACATCTACGGACGGGAACTCGGCTTCGCCGCCTGGCGCTTCCGCCGCCTGCAGGAACTGACCGACGTCCAGCGGGAACGCTACGGCATCGGCCAGGAGGCCGAGGAAGAAGAAGGGGCTGAAGTGTTCGTGGGGTCGTACGATAAGGAGTAGGGGAGGGCGGGATAGGGTACGGCCCTTCGGGGCAGGGTACACTGCCGTCGCGATATCAAGATGCCCCCGGCATCCTCATGAACCCCTTCGTATGCGGCCCATTAAACCGTCCCATC
>CAISZB010000565.1 GCA_903889845.1 uncultured Verrucomicrobium sp.
AGGGGGCACCCCTCAGAAGCCTACAAACGCGCGGTGGGCGCCGAGCTGTACAGGGAAGCGAAGCGATTCTCCCCGGTCCCGAAGGGCAGCAATACCTCCACGCTCTGCAGGGAATTCTGCTCACTCCCCATCCAGTTAATGTTACCTAGATAGCAAAAATTGCGATTTAAACTAGCCTGGATTATCTTAGTCCCATGGCCACTCTCCCTTCGCAAGAAGTCCTCAAGGAACCCCGCGCACGGAAACCTTGGTACAAGGTCCTCTACATCCAGGTCCTGATCGCCGTGGGCATCGGCATCGTCCTGGGCTTCTTCTTCCCCAACACGGGCAAGTCGCTGAAGCCCCTGGGCGACGCCTTCGTCCATCTGATCAAGATGATCATCGCGCCGATCATCTTCTGCACGATCGTCCACGGCATCGCCTCGACGGGGGACAAGCGGAAGTTCGGCCGCGTCAGCCTGAAGACCTTCGTCTACTTCGAGATCGTCTCCACCCTCGCCCTCCTCATCGGCCTCGCCGTCGTCCTCTACTTCCAGCCCGGCGCCGGATTCAACATCGATCCCGCGACCCTCGACCCGAAGCTCTCCCAGAAATACGTGGCGGAGGCGAAGCACATGGGCGTCGTCGACTTCCTCCTCAACCTGATTCCCGATTCCTTCTTTTCCCCGTTCAGCAGCGGGAACCTCCTCCAGACCCTCCTCATCGCGACGCTCGTCGGCGTCTCCCTCTCCCTGATCGGCGAGGCCGGGAAACCGGTGCTCCGCGCCATCGACATCCTCGCCACGGTCTTCTTCAGCATCATGAAGATCATCGTCTACGTCGCCCCGATCGGCGCCCTCGGCGCGATGGCCTTCACCGTCGGCAGCTACGGCATCGGCTCCCTCAACAAGCTCCTGCTCCTGATGGGGACCTTCTACGTCACCGCCGCCCTCTTCGTCGTCCTCGTCCTCGGCTCGATCGCCTGGCTCAGCGGCTTCTCGATCTTCCGTTTCCTGGCCTACATCAAGGAGGAGCTGCTCCTCGTCCTCGGCACCAGCTCCTCGGAGACGGCCCTGCCGGGCATGATCCACAAGATGGAGAAGCTCGGCTGCTCGCAGCAGACCGTCGGCCTCGTCATCCCCCTCGGCTACAGCTTCAACCTCGACGGGACAAACATCTACATGACCCTCGCCTCGATCTTCCTGGCCCAGGCGACGAACACCCATCTGGATGCCTGGCAGATCGCGACCCTCCTCGTCGTCTCGATGCTCTCCTCGAAGGGGGCGAGCGGCGTGACCGGGGCCGGATTCATCACCCTGGCCGCGACCCTGGCCGTCGTCCCCACGGTGCCGATCCAGTCGCTGGCCCTCCTCGTCGGCATCGACCGCTTCATGAGCGAGTGCCGCGCGATCACGAACATGATCGGCAACGGCGTCGCCACCGTCGCCATCAGCCGGTGGGAGAACGAGATTTCCCCCGCGGAGCTGCGCCTCCACATGAGCGAAGATCACTCCTTCAAGGGGTAGCACCCCGCCGCAGGAGGGCGCTTCCCAGCGCCCTTGCCCTGGAGAGGGATTGCGCCTAATTTCTTCCCCTCTCCTCCATGAAACGGCGCGTCGTCATCACCGGCCTGGGCTGCATCACGAGTGCGGGTCCCGACGTCGCCTCCCTCTGGGAGGCCGTCCGGGCGGGGCGCGGCGGTATCGGCCCGCTGACCCGTTTCGATCCCGCCTCCTTCGGCTTCAAGGAAAAATGGGCCGCCCAGGCCGATTTCTACGACCCGGCAGCCCACTTCCCGCCCCACCACCGCAAGCGCCTCGACCGCTACGCCCAGTTCGCCCTCGTCGCCGCCGCCCAGGCCTGGGCCGACGCGGGCCTCCCTCCCCGGACCGAGGACGACGCGCCCGACTACGAGACCGGCATCAGCTTCGGCACCGCCCTCGGCGGCATCGCCATCGCGGAGGAACAACACACCCGCTTCCTGGAAAAGGGCGCAAAGGCCAACGGAACCGCCTCGATCCCACCCGCCCTCGCCTTCCAGGTCTTCGGAGCCTCGGCCCACGCAAACATCGCGATCCGCCACCGCCTCCGCGGCTACGCGACGACGAACGGGGACAGCTGCGCCGCGGGCGTCGTCGCCGTCGGGGAGGCCTTCCGGGCGATCCGGGACGGCTACGCCCGCCGGATGATCGCCGGGGGGGCCGAGGCGCCGCTGGCCCCCCTCGCCTTCGGAGCCTTCGCCGCCGTGAAGGCGATGAGCCGGGAACCCGCCGATCCCGCCCTCGCCTGCCTTCCCTTCGACCGTCGCCGGACCGGCTTCGTCATGGGGGAAGGCGCCGCCGCGTTGATCCTGGAGGAGCGGGAGTCGGCCCTGGCCCGCCACGCCCCGATCTACGCCGAGGTCGTCGGCTACGCCCTGAACAACGACGCCTACCACATGACCTCCTCCCTCCCCGACGGCGCGGCGGCGGCGGAAGCGATGGCCCGGGCTGTCGCCGAAGCGGGCCTCGCCCCCCGCGACATCGACTACATCAACGCCCACGCCAGCGGCACGCCGATGAACGACGAGAACGAGGTGGCGGCGATCCGGCGCGTCTTCGGCCCCTCCAATCACCGCCCCGCCCTCAGCGGGACGAAGCCCTTCTATGGCCATCCCCTCGGCGCCTCCGGCGCGATCGAGACCATCCTCTGCGCCCTCGCCCTCCGGCACCAGTTCGTCCCTCCGACACTCCATTGCGACGAGCCCGACCCGGCCTGCCTCGACGGCGTCGACCTGATCCGCCTGCGGGGGGAGGCGCGGCCCCTGCGGCACGTCCTCAACAACGCCTTCGGCTTCGGCGGGATCAATGCGTCTCTGGTCTTGAGCCAGCCCGCCTAATTTGCCACAACGTCCACGACCATGCCCATTCGCAAACCGACCCTCCTCTCCCTCTTCCTCATCGTCTTCATCGACCTCATCGGCTTCGGCCTCATGATGCCGCTCCTCCCCTACTTCGCCCGGGACTTCGGCGCGACGGGGGCGATGGTCGGCTGGCTGATCGGCGTCTTTTCGCTGATGCAGTTCGTCTTCGCCCCCCTCTGGGGACAGCTCTCCGACCGCCTCGGGCGACGTCCGATCCTCCTGGTCAGCCTGGCGGGATCGACGGCCTCCTACCTCCTCCTCGGGCTGGCCCACGGCTACGGTCTCCTCCTCGCGGCCCGCATCCTGGCCGGGATCTGCGCCGCGAACATCGCCGTGGCGAACGCCTACGTGGCCGACATCACGACGAAGGAAAACCGCTCCAAGGGGATGGGCCTGATCGGGGCCGCCTTCGGCATCGGCTTCGTCTTCGGCCCGGTCCTCGCCGCCTGCTTCGGCAAGAACGGCCACGCCCTCCCCGCCTTCATCGCCTCCGGCATCTCGGCGACCAGCTTCCTCCTCACCCTGGTCTACCTCCCCGAATCCCACCCTGCCGAGAAGCGGTCGACCTCCGCCTTTTCCCTCTGGAAGAATCCCTTCGCCGGATGGAACGAGGCCCTCGCCCTCCCCTTCATCGCCCCCCTCGCCGCGATCTCCTGCCTCAGCAACGTGGCCATGGCCCAGTGGGAGACGACCTTCGCCCTCTATCTCAAGGAAAACCCGGCCTTCGGCTACGGCATCGGAACCGTCGGGAAGCTTTTCGCCTTCGTCGGCCTCCTCAGCGCCGTGATGCAGGGTGGCCTCCTGGGGCGATTGGTGAAGCGCTTCGGCGAAGGGGCGCTGCTCCAGGCGGGCCTTCTGGGAACGGCCCTCGGCATCCTGCTGATGCCGTTCTCCCCCGGCCTGGGGCTGCTGCTGGCCAGCCTTGCCCTCTTCGGGCTGGCGATGGGGATGATCCGGCCCGTCCTCTCCGGCACCGCCTCCCTGGCCACCTCGCCGGAGAAGCAGGGCCTCGTCCTCGGCGTCATCCTCGCTTCGGGAAGCATCGGCCGGATCGCCGGGCCGCTCCTCGGCGGCTGGCTCTTCGACCTCGGCCACGCCTTCCCCTTCTACGCGGCGGCGGCCATCGGCCTGGTCATGCTCTCCCTCTCCCCCCGTCCGGCGCAGATCGCCGCCGTGAAGGCTTCCGAGTAGTTCCTACCGCTTCCCCACCTTCCCTTCCAGGAGGCGGACCTGCTCCAGGCAGGTGGCGTTCTTCGGCTGGAGGCGGAGGGCATTCCGGGCCGCTTCGAGCGCCGTCTCCCACTGCCCCAGCTGGGCCGCACAGAGACCGATCCCCTGCCAGGCCCCGAAGTGGTCGGGCTTCATCCGGACGACCTGGCGGCAGAGGGCCAGGCTCTCCTCGTACCGTTTCTGAAGATAATAGACGGTGGCCAGCTTGTTGATCGGCTCGGCCCACTTCGGAAAATGGACGATCAACTGGGCAAAGACCTCCTCGGCCGAGGCGTAATCGGCCTTGTCCATCCGGGTGATACCCCGCTCGATTTCCGTCCGGGCCTGAGGTCCCTCCTCGTTCAGCCAACATTCCCACAACGCCCGCATCGCCAGGGGAGCAATCCCCGGCTGCTCGATCGCCATGAGGGCGACAAGGATCGCCTCGGCCCGGGCCTCGACGAGGGCGTGGAGGGCCTTGGCCCGGGAGTTCGAGTCCCCCTCGACGAGTTTTCGGGTCACCGCATGGAGGGCCTCGGCCAGCGCCGCCAACTCGGACGCCTTTTTCGAGGCGACTTTGCCAGAGGCCGGAGGCTTCGGCGCGGAAGCCGCCGCCTTCGCCGCCTTGGCCTTGATTCCGGACTCCCGCGACTTGGCTTCCTTCGACGGCGGAACTTTCCTCTGCGCTTCGCCGCGCAGCGGGGCGAGGTCGGGATCGGCCTCGGCCTGCCGACGGAGCTCCGGATCGATTCCCACCGCCTTGTCGAGGAGGACCCGGGCCTCGGCCAATTTCCCGGTCTGGGCGGCGTAACAGGCCAGGTTGAAGGGGATCAGGGCCTCGCCCGGATGGAGGGAGTGGGCCAGTTCCAGGACCTTCCGCGCCTCGGCGATCGACTGTTCCCGCCGCAGGGCGTAGGCCCAGGAGATGAACCAGGAGGCCCGGGTCGGTTCCCGGCGGGCGGCGTGCTCCGCAGCCTGGCGCATCTCCCCCCACCGCTTCGCCTCCTGAAGGATCACGATGCGGAGCTCGTCGAGCTCCGTCCTGGTCCCGAGGCGTTCCTCGGCCTCCCCGGCCTCGGCCAGGGCCTCGTCCCACATCTCCAGCTCGTAATAGCCCAGGATCGTCTGCACCGCGCGGTGGACGTCGGAATCGTCGGGGAATTCGGGACCGGGCATCGCCATTGCATTAATCTCCCATGAAACGCCGACCGTTCAAGACGACTGAACCAAAAGATTTCCTCTCGCTCCTCGAAACTAAAGACTCTAAAACACCAGCGCCCCGCACATGAAAATCGGCCTGCTCCAACTCAACTCCACTATCGGAGATTTTTCCGGAAACATTAGCAAACTCCTCGACGGCTACCACAAGCTCTCCGAGGAAGGGGCCGATATCATCGTGACGCCGGAACTCTACCTGTGCGGGTACGCCGCCCGGGACCTCTTCCTGCGTCCCGACTTCATCGAGGCCACCAAACTCGCCCTCCGCACCGTGGCAAAGGAGACAGCCCGAGGGGAGGCCGCCCTCTGCGTCGGCTTCGCCGAGCGGAACGACCTCCGCCCGGGACGCCCCCTGTGGAACTCCGTCGCCTGGCTCCACCGGGGCCAGATCGTCCAGACGATCCACAAGACCCTCCTCCCGACGTACGACGTCTTCGACGAGGACCGCTACTTCGAACCCGCGAAGTCGGCCGCCCTCGTCCGCTGGCAGAACCGCCTCATCGGCGTGACCATCTGCGAGGACATCTGGAACGACAACGACTTCTGGCCCGAGGCCGAACGCCGCTACCACTACGACCCGGTCCGCAACCTGGCCGTCGCCGGGGCGGAGGTCATCCTCAACCTCTCGGCCTCCCCGTGGCACGTGGGGAAGCAGAAGACGCGCAACGCCATGCTGGCCCGCGTCGCCCAGGACGAGGGGGTGCCGATCGTCCAGGTAAACCTCGTCGGCGGGAACGACGAACTGATTTTCGACGGCCAGAGCACCGCCTTCGACGCCAGCGGCCAGCTCCTCTACATCGCCCCCTCCTTCGAGGAGGCGGCCGTCGTCACCGACCTCGGCTCCCCCGAGGCCGTCGAAGCCCCCCCGGCTTCGAGCGAGGAGAAG
>CAISZB010000566.1 GCA_903889845.1 uncultured Verrucomicrobium sp.
GGCCGCCCAGCGCCTGTTTGGCAGGCGAGGAGAGAAGGTCCTTCTGGAAGTGGCGCGAGAGGGTTTAGCCCGCTCTGTCAAGCTCGTCCGAGCCCCATTTGCGGCGACGCCCGGCCCGTCCTCTTCGACTATTCTTGTCGCGTTCCATGATCTGGTGGACTGGAAGGGTCGGTACATCCCCTGTATGGGCGCGGGCCCGGCGGGCTTTCTCGCCATCAACTATTGCGTCGGTCACTTTCGCTCTTACGGCTACGTCCCGGTTGATGTGGCGGGCGACATTGGCGTGACCTTTGATTTTGGAGCGGAAGACGCGGCCCGCATCAAGGCGGTCAGTCCTCAGTCTCCGGCGGGTTCGGAAGGGCTCGCGCCTGGGGATGTGGTGTCCGCTATTGATGGAGAGCCGGTGAAACCCACCAGAGCCGACAGCATTCACCAAGCCTTGTTCGGAAAAATCGGGGAGGCGCGAAAGGTGACGGTCCTGCGCTCCGGCAAGGTGGTCCAGCTTACTGTTTTGCTCGTCGCAAAAAACTGAGGGCGCGCGTGAGGCTGGCTTTGGCCACTCAAGTTAGCGCCAGGAGGAGAGAATAACCATGTGGCAAGCCGAGCCTCACGGGATGGAAGGGCCAAGTCCCGCTCCCGCGCTCTTCGACGTTTTTAGGGAGGGTGGACGGTTTGACCCTCCGGAGAGGGCGCCCGGCTACGCCCTTCCATCCAGGACCCTTTTGCCCCGGGGTTCGACCAAGACGATCGTTGAGGGCTGTTTTGGCCTGCCAATTTTTAGGCCGATGGCCTGGGCCAGGGGGGCGTTTAGTCTGAACTCTGGCCAAGGGGAGGAGAGCCCTCGAGCCTCAAGGCGTGCAACGCCCCGGGATTTCATTTTTTCTTGTTTGCACGAGTGGGCAGTTCGAGGCGGGGCGACACCCTGCCAGGGCGGCGATTTGTTCGCGCGGAGGGCCGGATCATGATCCCTGGCCTCCTTTCGCTTTTTATCCTGATCACCACGCTCTCCTGGGCGGTTCGGCAGTATCGAGAGGATCGTCGGCTTGGGCGCAAGATCGAGGTTGCAAAATCGCTGGTGACGACGGCGGCCTGCATCGCGTTGACGATCTTGATGGTGGGCTCCATCCTCCTTTTTGGAGAAATGGATCAGATAATGGCGGGGCTGATCCTTGGGGCGTTCTTCTTCATCGATGGCATGACGTGGATCACTGCGGAAATCCCAAGGCGGTGGCCGCCGCCTCCAGGAGCGCCTGGTATTCGCATTTCCCGGCGGGGAGCGGTCAGGTTCACCCTGGTCTTAGCGGTTCTGTCGCTGTTCGCGATGGTCATGACCTGGAACCACGATCCTGCTCCAATCCATTCTAACGCTCGGGCACCCGCCCGGCAGACTTGACCCACAAGAGGTCTGATAGGGGAGCATGCAAAAGTGTGTTGCGCCTGACAGCTGCAGCCTATTGCGGTAAAGAATGCCGGGCAAATTACTCGTCCATCGGAGGGCGGCCGTGCCTCGAAAAAGGTCTACATCGACTGCCTCTGGCGCCGATGAACCCGCGAGCACCGCGTTTCAACTCACCGTCCGCGCCACACACTTTTACATGCTCTCCAGCTTCAACCGATCGCCCCCCATGCGGAAGGCGGTGCTGA
>CAISZB010000567.1 GCA_903889845.1 uncultured Verrucomicrobium sp.
GGGAGACGAAGAGGTCGGTCGTGATCCAGAGGCCGCGCTTCGCGCATCCGGCCATGAGGTAGTCGAGCTGGTCGACGCGGGCGGGGTCCCAGTCGAAGCCGGGCTTGTGGGGGGGCGTCGTCAGCCCCGACTCATAGTGGTGGATCCGGATCGTGTTGTAGCCGAGGGCGACGAGGCGGTCGAGGAGCCGGTCGGCTCCCTCCTTCGGCAGGTAGTTCGCGCCGAAGCAGAGGTTGACTCCGTAGAAGCGCCTCGGATTTGAGAGTTCGTCGGCGAAGGCGAAGTGGCCGTCGGGCGTGGCGACGACGCGCCCCTTAGAGCCACAGGGGCCGCACGGGCCGTCGGTGAAGCCCGCGCCGGAGAGGTCGAGCGCCGAGCCGGGGACGATATCGACCTCGGTCTGGAGCGGGACCCAGGTGTCGTCGGCCTTCAGGGTCACGGGACGCAGGAGTTCCGGGAGGTCGTGGCTGTACACGACGCCGTCTGCGGAGGAGAGGTCCATCGTCAGGGTGAAGCGCTCCGCTGCCTGCATCGGGACGTTGGGACGTCCGGGGCGCCCGAGGCGGATCGTGAAGGTTGCGTCGTCCCACTGGCGGTTGTCCTGGACGGTGACGGAGGTCGGCTGGGCGAAGGTGAATTTCAGCACCTTCCGGCTCGGGTTCGGATAGGCGAGGGTGAGGGTGCGGGTCTCCCCGCCGAAGAGATGGGCCCCGCCGAAGAGGGCGGGGAAGACCCCCGTCGCGGTGTCGGTCGTCCAGCTTCCGCCGACGAGGTCGGGCAGGCCGTAGTCGGAGACGACGGCGAGGGCCGCCAGGGCGACCTCGTCCTTTGCGGTAAAGGTCCAAGTCGCGTGGAGGGTTCCGTCCTTCGCTTCGGCCTGGAAGGCGCCCTCGATCTGCGGTGGCTTGTTCGGCTTCTCCTTGGCGCCGATCTCCAGGACGTACGGGAACGGGCCGCCCGGGGGGGTGGGGAGCGCCTTCGCCCGGTAGGTGGTCCAGCCCGGGTCGGCGGCGTAAGGGGCCAGGTCGCACACCTGCACGCCGCCGAGGAGGAGGTGGAGGCGGCCTCCCTCGCCGCCGTAGAGGCCGTCGGGATCGGCGGCGCGGAGGGGAAGCGGGATTGCCGCCAGGAGCAGGATCGCCGCCGGAACCAGCCAGGGCGGAAGCATACGGAATCTCATGCGAGGGGAATCGGTGCAACCTAGCATCCGGCACCCTCCCAGCAATCCCGAATCGGGGAAGAGGGAAGGTTTGCGCATCAAATATTGTTGATGCGGTGTCGTGCGCAGAGGAGGCTGCCTCGCTACGCTGGCGGAAAACGGGGGATCGCGACAGCCTGCGCTATCGCGCAGGCAGTCGCTCCCCCTTCCCCTGCCACAGCAGATAGAGCACCGGATAGAGCAGCAATTCCAGTGCCGCCGAGGTCACGATGCCGCCGACCATCGGCGCGGCGATCCGCTTCATCGCCTCGCTGCCGGTTCCGTTCGTCCAGAGGATCGGGAGAAGGCCGAAGAGGATCGCGCAGACGGTCATCACCTTCGGACGGAGCCGCCGCACGGCCCCCTCCCGGATCGCCTCGACCCGGTCGGCGGCGGTGCGGAGGGTCCCGGCGGCGCGGTGCTCCTCAAAGGCCTCGTCGAGGTAGAGGAGCATCACCACGCCGGTCTCCGCGTCGATCCCGGCCAACGCGATGAGGCCGATCCAGACGGCGACGCTCATCTTAAACCCGAGGAGCCACAGGAGCCAGAATGCCCCGACGAGGGAGAACGGCACCGCGAGGAGGACGATCCCCGTCCGCGCAAAGGAACCCGTGTTGAGCCAGATCAGGAAGCAGAGGATGAGGAGCGTCACCGGGACGACGAAGGCGAGCGCCTGCTTCGCCTGCCGCAGGGACTCGAAGGAACCGGCCCACTCCAGCGCGTAGCCCTGCGCGGCGGGGAGCGGCACGCGCTCCGCGATCCGCGCGTTCGCCTTGGCCACATAGGCCTCGATGTTGTCCGCATCGGTGTCGACCAGGACGAAGCCGACGAGGCGTCCGCCCTCGCTCCGAACCTCGGGCGGCCCCGCCGCGAAGGCGATCCGCGCGACGGAGGAGAGCGGGACGCCTTCCCCGCCATTGCCGCCGCTCCCGCCGACCCAGACCTTCCCCAGCGCCTCGGTGTCCTGCCGGAAAGGGCGGTCGTAGCGGACCGTGACGGGATACCGCTCCCGCCCGGTGAGGAGCGTCGTCACCGGGGCACCGCCGATAGCCGACTCGACAGCCATGTTGACGTCGGCGACGGAGAGGCCGTAGCGGACCAGCGCCTCCCGGTCGGGAACAACGTCGAGGTAGCGCCCGCCGGAGAGCCGCTCCGCGAAGACGCTCCGCGTCCCCGGCAGGTCGGCGAGGGCCAACTCGATGGCATGGGCCGTCCGGTCGATGCCTTCCGTGTCGGGTCCGTAGACCTTGATGCCGAGGGCGGAGCGGAACCCCGTCGCCAACATTTGCGTCCGGGTCTGGACCGGCATCCAGAATAGGTTCGCCATGCCGGGCGTCTTGGTCGCCGCGTCCATTTCCGCGAGGAGCCTCTCCCGCGTCATGCCGGGCCGCCATTCCGATGAGGGCCGGAGCCGGATCGTCGTCTCGAACATCGAGAGCGGGGCCGGATCGGTCGCCGTGTCGGCCTGGCCCGCCTTGCCGAAGACGGTCTCGACCTCGGGGAAGCCCTTCAGGATGCGGTCCTGCCGCTGAAGCTGCGTCGCGGCCTCGGCGACGGAGAGCCCGGGCGGAGCCGTCGGCATGTACAAGATATCGCCCTCGTTGAGCGGCGGCATGAACTCGGAGCCGAGCCGGGAGAGCGGGAAGAGCGTCACGAGGCCGACCGCGAAGGCGATCAGCAACGTCCCCTTCGGGAACCGGAGGACGAGGTCGACGACGGGCCGGTAGAGATGTTCCAGGAAGCGGTTGAGCGGGTTGTGTCCCTCCACCGGGATCTTCCCCCGGATGAAGAGGATCATCAGTGCGGGGACGAGGGTCACGGAGAGGAGCGCCGCGAAGAACATCGCGAAGGTCTTCGTCGAGGCGAGCGGGCGGAAGAGCCGCCCCGTCTCCTCCTGGAGGACGAAGACCGGGATGAACGAGACCGCGACGACGAAGAGCGAGAAGAAGAGAGGCCGCCCCAGCTTCCGCGCCGCATAGAGAACCGCCTCGGTCCGTTCCGCCTGGCTTTCCTCGCCCCCTTTGGCGTCGATGCCGCGCCGGGCGATCTCCCGGTGCGCCCCCTCGACCATGACGATCGCCGCGTCGACCATCGCGCCGATGGCGATGGCGATGCCGCCCAGGGACATGATATTCGCCGAGAGGCCGACGGCGTGGAACGGGATGAAGGCGAGGAGGATCGCCAGCGGCAGCATGAGGATCGCGACGAGGGCGCTCCGCAGGTGGCCCAGGAAGAGGAGGCAAACGAGGCTGACGATGACGGCCTCCTCGATGATCTTGTCCCGCAGCGTCGCCACCGCCTTGCCGATGAGGACGGAGCGGTCGTAGACCGTGACGATCTCGACCCCGGCGGGGAGGGAGGGCTTCAGGGCGGCGAGTTTCTTCTTCACCCCGGCGATGGTCGCGGGGGCGTCGGCACCGTTCCGCATGACGACGATGCCGCCGACGGTCTCCCCCTCGCCGTTGAAGTCGGCGACGCCGGTCCGGACGTCGGGGACGAGGTCGATGTGCCCGATCTGGCCGACGGTCACGACCGTTGCCGCCTTCCCCCGGATGACGGCCTGCTCCAGGTCGGCGGGGGAATGGAGGTAGCCCCGACCCCGGATGAAGTAATCGGCGCCGGAAACTTCGAGGGTCCGTCCCCCGGCCTCGCCGTTGCTCCGGCGGACGGCGTCGGCGACGTCGGCGACGCCGAGGCCGTAGGAAATCAATTTCGCCGGATCGAGGGTGACCTGCCACGACTTCACGAAGCCGCCGACCGGCGCGACCTCGGCGACGCCCGGCACGGAGGCGAGGGCGAAGCGGAGCGTCCAGTCCTGGAGCGTGCGCAGCTCCGCCAGGCTGTGCTGGCCGCTCCGGTCGACGAGGGCGTATTCGAAGACCCAGCCGACGCCGCTCGCGTCGGGCCCGATCTGCGGATCGACCCCTTCCGGGAGCATCCCCCGCACCGAGGCGAGCTGCTCCACGACGCGGGACCGTGCCCAATAGAGATCGGTCCCGTCCTTGAATAGGACGGTGACGAAGGCCTTCCCGAACATCGATTCCCCGCGCACCGCCTTCACGCCCGGGGCGGAGACGAAGCGGCTGGAGATGGGATAGGTCACCTGGTCCTCGATGAGCGCGGGGCTGCGGCCCGGCCACTCCGCGGTGACGATGACCTGCGTGTCGGAGAGGTCGGGAATCGCGTCGAGGCTCGTCTCCCGGAGGGAGGCGACGCCCCAGATCGCGCCGAGGATCGCGAGGAAAAAGACCGGGACGCGGTTCCGCCCGCACCAGTCGGCGAGGGCCCCGATCACGGCTGGCTCCCTTCCTCGAACAACTTCAGCGCACCCTGGAGGCGGCTTTCCGAATCGATCAGGAAATTCGCGCTCGTCACGACGCGGTCGCCTTCGGCCAAGCCCGAGACCACTTCGATCTCCTCCCCGAGGCGGGTCCCGGCGACGACGAAGCGGGGTTCCAGCTTCCCGTTCCCCCGGTCGAGGAAGGCGACCATCCGGCCCCCCGTCGGCAGCAGCGCCGAGGCGGGGACGACGAGGCGTTCCCCGAGGTCGGCCTCCCCCTCGACCGATCCGGCCATGCCGGGGACGAGCTTCCCGTCCGGGTTTGCCAACCGGAGCCGGGCGATCCGCCTCCGGCTCCCCTCGGTGAAGCCGGGGGCGAGGTATTCGATCTTGGCGGGGAGGCGCAGATCGGGCAGCGCCTCCATCCGGACGGTGAAAGCCGTCCCGGGGGCGAGGTAGCGGGCCGCGTCCTCGTCGAAGGAGGCCTCGGCCCAGACCGTCGAGAGGTCGGCGAGGCGGAGGAGGGACTGGCCCGCCTCGAAGCGCATTCCCTCGACCGCCGTCTTCTCCGTCACCCAGCCGCTGACCGGCGCGAGGACGTCAAGTGTCCCCTTGAGCCCCTTCCCCGTCCGCAGGTCGAAGTCGGAGACGGTCGCCGCGAAGCGGTCCAGCTCCGCGAGCTGCGCGTCGGAAAGGTCCCAGATCCGGAGCCGGGCGCGGAACCGCTCCAGCTCCTGGTCGCTGGCGAAGGCGTTCTGCGCGAACATCGCGCCGCCCGTCCGCTTCCGCGCCCGCCACGCCGTGACGTAGGCGCGCTGCGCCTCGATCCAATCCTCGACCAGGGCGGTGAGCAGCCGCTCCCCCTTCGCCACCCGCTTACCGACGTAATTGGCATCGAGGGCCGTGACGAACCCGCCGCCGCCCTTCACGTTGACGTCGCGGAACCCGGCCTCGTCGTAGGCGAGGGTCGCCGGGGCGCGAAGCGGCAGGGCGACGCGCTTCCGCTCGACCGTCCCGACGCGGACGCCGATCGCGGCGAGGCGCTCCGGGGGGATCGAGAACGGGTCGGTTTTCGACATGGCTGCGGTCGTGGCCGCCGGAGCCGCCGCCGCGTCCTGCTTCAGGACGGGGACGAGGTTCATCCCGCAGATCGGGCAATGGCCCTTCGGATCGTTCGAGTGGACCTCGGGATGCATCGCGCAGGTGTAGTAGGCCACGGAGGGATCGACCCCCTCCCCGGCCTTGCCGCACCCGGCGAGCGCCAGCGCCGAGACCGAAGCGATTCCGAAGAGGAACCGGCGGCGGGGCAGCGCCGCGACGTGGGCGTTCATTGCCCCTCCGTCTTCCCGTAGACGGGGACGAGGTTCATGCCGCAGAACGGGCAGTGGCCCTGCGGATCGTTGGAATGGACCTGCGGGTGCATCGCGCAGGTGTAATAGGAGGGCGCGGCGGCGGGGGCCGCCGAGGTCGAGGCCGAGCGCCCGCACGCGGCGAGGACCAGGGCCAGGGTACCGACGCCCAGCCCGGCCACGAAGGCCCGGCGGGAGGGGGAGGGAACGGCGGAGGGGGAAGGAACAATCGGATTCATCGGAAAGGGGGTGTTGTTTTCCGTCCATGTCGTCACGACACAGGCGGGGAGGGATTGCTGGAGGAAGGAAGGCGCGGCACCAAACCGCACCCGTCCCGTTCAGGAAGAACGGGGTACTAGATCACCCACGAACCGAGGAACGCGCGCGCCGCCGTCCCGTCCGAGACCAAAAAGGCGGGATGGGAGGAGCGCCAAGTCGGGGCCGAAATCGCCCCGGCGCGACGGTCGTTCCCCCACGCCGACGCGAGGAGGGCGGGGAACGAAAACGAGGAGGAAGCGAGGGCCGCGGGCACCTTCACCCCGGCGGCCCCGCCGGAGAGGAGATCGACCGGCACGGGAGCCGACTCCCCCTTGGCGAGGCAGCAGGAGCAAGCCTCGCCAGCCAGGCCGCACTCCGAGGCGGGAACCTGAACGGAGCGGAATCCCTTCACCTTGCCGACCGGATTCTCGCACGCAGGCGCGGCGGAAACGGGAGAGACCGAGAGGGAAAACAGCGCCGCGCAGAGGAGCGCGATCACCCCCGCCGTCCACCGGCCCGAGCGGAGGCGGGAAAGGGCGGAGGCGGCTTGCATGACGGAGAGCCTACTCCCGAGAGCCGAAAAAATCAACCCCTGCCCGGAAGCGAGGCACGCTGTCTACGCCACCTGAAGGGGATGCGCCCGGTCTACTTTGGCGAGGATGGCCTTGTCTCCCCGAGCCTTGGCCAGATCGTACTGGGCCTGAAGATTCAGCCAGACCTTGGCCTCGGCCCCGGTGACGCGCTCCAGACGGAGTGCCATCTCGGCGGTAAGGGACCTTTCTCCGGCCAGAATCTTCGAGAGGGCGATCGGCTGGATGCCGAGGGCCTTCGACATGGCGTAGGCCGTGAGGCCCAAGGGCTTCATGTAGTCTTCGAGGATCGTTTCCCCGGGGGGAGGATAGGGAAGGGTTGCGGCGGTTTTTTTGGTGTGGGGCATGGTGGTAAACGGTTGGCGGGTTCCTTTTCGGGCGGCGGTCTTAATGATAGTCGATGAGATGGACGCCGACGGCGGCTCCCTCCTCCCATCGAAAACAGATTCGATATTTGTCGTTCACTCGGATGCTGTATTGCCCTTTCCGGTCTCCCTTGAGGGCTTCCAATCTATTCCCGGGCAGCGCCCCGATCCCTTGGATCGAAACGGCGGCCTCGATGAAGGCGAGCTTGCGGAGAGCGGTTTTCTGGATGTCGCGGGGAAACTTCGCGGAGATTTTTCCCTCGGCGATCTTGGCCGTCTCGCCGCAAGAGAAACTCACTATCACGAGGGGAATAATATCCCTTAAGGATATTATCGTAAAGAAATAATATTTCTATGGAATATTATTCCATGAAAACAAGCCATGCGGGTCCGAAGGACCCTCCGGCATCAACCCCCGCCCAGCCCCTGACCGGTGGCCGAATCCTCCTTCGGCGCGGGCGAAATGGCGTCGGTCGAGATGAAACCGGTCTCTCCGCTGACGAGCTGGACCTTGTAGCAGTCCCCTGCCGCGCCGATGATCCGGCATCGGGTGCCCCGCTCCAGGTGACGGTCGGGGACGTCCTGCGCGGGGCCGCTCTTGTTGAAGTCGGCCCCCTCCTTCGAGACGATCCAGCCGAACTCGGCGTTTCCGCCCTCGACCGTCGCGCAGCCGCTCCCCGCAAGGAGGAGGGCCATCGCCGCGACGGCGCAGAGCAGGAGGCGCATGTCGGTGTCGGCGGAGGGTTAGGCCGCGACGGCGAGGTATTCCCGCGGATCGGTGATCCGGCCCGTGAGGGCGGAGGCCGCGACGGTGTAGGGGGAGGCCAGGAAGACCTGCGAATCCTTGTGCCCCATCCGTCCGGGGAAGTTCCGGTTCGTCGCGGAGATGCACTTCAGCGGCTTGTTCATCCGGCCGAAGGTATCGACCGGCCCGCCGAGGCAGGCGGCGCACGAGGCGTTTTCCGTCATCTGGACGCCCGCGTCTTCGAGGATCGTCCAGACGCTCTTGCCGTCCCACTGCGTCGCCTTCAATTCGTCGACGACGTGGGGGGTGGCGGGAACGCCGAAGGTGTCGATCTTCACCGTGTGGCCCTGGACGATCTCGGCGAAGGCGAGGAAGTCGGAGAGCTTTCCGCCGGTGCAGGAACCGACGTAGGCGCGGTCGAGCTCGACGTTGCCCAGTTCCTTCGCCAGGGCGCGGTTGCCGGGATTCGGATGCATCGCGACGGTCGGTTCCAGGGCGGAAAGATCGACCTTCGCGTCGTAGACGAACTTCTGGTCGGCGTCGATCTCCGTGGGGGTGTAACCCTTGCGCGTGCCGTTCGCCGCGATCCGGGCGTCGACGTAGTCGAAGGTGATTTTATCGGCGGGAAAGATGCCGTTCTTCGCCCCGGCCTCGATCGCCATGTTCGCGATCGTCATCCGGTCGTCGATGGTGAGGGAGGCGACGCCCGGCCCCTCGTACTGCATGGCGCGGTACGTCGCGCCGTCGAAGCCGATCATGCCGATGACGTGGAGGATGACGTCCTTCGCCATCACGCCGGGGGCGAGGGCGCCCTCCAGGTAGAAGCGCATCGTCTCGGGGACCTTCACGAGGAGCTTGCCCGTCCCCATGACGAATCCGGCGTCGGTGTTGCCGATGCCGGTGGCGAACATGTTGAAGGCGCCGCCCATGCAGGTGTGGCTGTCGGTGCCGAAGAGGATCTCGCCCGGGCGGACATGGCCCCGCTCCGCCATCGCGGTGTGGCAGACGCCGGCGAAGTTCTTCCCGTACTGCTTCTTGAACTGCCCCTGCGCGGCGTCGAACTGCCAGGCCCCGTTCGGGTCGTCGATGACGTCGTAGAAGTAGGGGAGGCCCTGCTCCCGGGAAAACTCGCGGAGGATGTCGACGTTGCGGTTCGACATCGAATCGGCGGTGAAGATGTAGTGGTCGGGGATGATGACGATCCGGTCCTTCGCCCAGACCTTGGCGGCCTGGCCGAATTCGCGCTTGAAGACGCCGATCGTCCCCGGCCCGCAGACGTCGTGGGTGAGGAGCACGTCGGCGTTCACCCAGATGTTGTCGCCGGGGGCGACGTGCGTCCGCCCGGAGGCGCGGGCCAGGATTTTCTCCGTGAGAGTCATAGAGCCGGTCAAGATAGCCTCATCCGGCCCCCCTTACAAATCCTATTTCCCGGGTCTTGTCTCCTTCGGGGAGAGGCTTATAAGAGAGGGAACCCCCTCCCTCCGAAAGGCCCCCCATGCCCTACCGCCACCGCGTCGGAGTCCACACCTACCGCTTCGAGACGCTGCGGGAACTCCTGGCGAAGGCGAGCCCGGCCCGCTCCGGCGACGCCCTGGCCGGGATCGCCGCCGCGACGGAGGAGGAACGGATGGCGGCGAAGCTGGCCCTGGCCGACGTCCCCCTTGCGACCTTCCTTCGGGAAGAGGTGATCCCCTACGACGAGGACGAGGTGACCCGCCTCATCCTCGACGGCCACGCCGCCCACGCGGCGGCCTTCGCCCCCGTGGCCCACCTCACGGTCGGCGGGTTCCGGGACTGGTTGCTGGGGGATCAGGCCGACGCCGCAGCCCTCTCCCGCCTCGCCCCCGCGCTGACGCCGGAGATGGCGGCGGCGGCGAGCAAGCTGATGCGCAACCAGGACCTCATCCTCGCCGCCCGGAAGTGCCGCGTCGTCGCCCGCTTCCGGAACACCCTCGGCCTCCCGGGCCGCCTCGCCGTCCGGCTCCAGCCGAACCACCCGACCGACGATCCCCGGGGGATCGCCGCCTCGATGCTCGACGGCCTCCTCTACGGCTGCGGCGACGCCGTCATCGGGATCAATCCGGCGGGGGACAGCCTCCCCGCCATCGTCACCCTCCTGCGGATGATCGACGACTTCCGCCGCGCCTACGACGTGCCGACCCAGTCGTGCGTCCTCACCCACGTCACGAACACCCTCCGCGCCATCGGGCAGGGCGCGCCGGTCGACCTCACCTTCCAGTCGGTCGCCGGGACGGAGAAGGCGAACCGCTCCTTCGGCATCTCCCTCGCCCTCCTGCGGGAGGCCCACGAGGCGACCCTCTCCCTGAAGCGCGGCACCGTCGGGACCGATTGCATGTACTTCGAGACCGGCCAGGGGAGCGCCCTCTCCGCCGACGCCCACCACGGCGTCGACCAGCAGACGTGCGAGGCCCGCGCCTACGCCGTGGCCCGGGCCTTCTCCCCGCTCCTGGTCAACACCGTCGTCAGCTTCATCGGGCCGGAATACCTCTACGACGGGAAGCAGATCGTCCGCGCCGGGCTGGAGGACCACTTCTGCGGGAAGCTCCTGGGCCTGCCGATGGGCTGCGACGTCTGCTACACGAACCACGCGGA
>CAISZB010000568.1 GCA_903889845.1 uncultured Verrucomicrobium sp.
CGGCGTCAGCGGCGGCGTCAGCTTCACCGGGAAGATGACCGGCATCCTCTACCTCAACCTCACCGACGGTCTCGCGAAGGCCGCCGCGAACCGCATCCTGGGGGACGACCCCGCCCGGTCCGACGAGGAAGTGAACGACGTCGTCGGCGAACTCACGAACATGGTCACCGGCAACCTCAAGTCGAAGATGGCCGACCGCGGCTTCAATTGCGCGTTGAGCATCCCCACCGTCCTGCGAGGCCTCCAGGTCAGCGTCGATAACCTCCAGTCCCCCCTTTCGTTGACCAGCTCGTTCAACGTTCCCGAGATCAACGAAAAACTGAATATTTGCATCTTTGCCCGTTTGGAGGAATAAAGACACCATGGCCCAGCCCAAGATCCTGAGCGTCGACGACAGCAAGATGATCCACATGGTCATCGGTCGCGCCTTCAAAAATTACAACGTCGAACTCTCTTTCGCCAGCAACGGTGTCGAGGGCCTGGCCGTCGCAACCCGGGAAAACCCGGACCTGATCATCCTCGACGTCACGATGCCCGTCATGGACGGCGTCGAGACCCTCAGCAAACTCAAGGCCGACCCCGTCCTGAAGGAAATCCCCGTCATCATGCTGACGGCGGAAGCGGGCAAGGAGAACGTCGTGAAGATCGCCCGCATGGGCATCCGCGACTACATCATCAAGCCCTTCACCGAGCAGGTCCTGCTGGAGCGCGTCGGCCGCGTCCTCGACCTCCAGCCCAAGGGCAGCGGCGAGAGCCGCAACAAGACCCTGGAAGACACCGCGAACATCCTCGTCGTCGATGACAAACCCGCGATCATCGACCAGGTCCGCAGCGCCTTCTCCAGCACCTCCTGGCGCGTCACCAGCGCCGCCCAGTGCGGCGAGGCCATCGACCTCTCTTCGAAGGAAGTCCCCGACGTCATCCTCATCAACCTCTCCCTCCCCGAGGGCGCGGCCTTCAACTTCTTCCAGATGATGCGGGCCAACACAAAGACGAAGTCGGTCCCCGTCTTCGGCATGAGCGTGAAGACCGCCACCGAGGAGCAGAACCGCGCCCAGTCCATCGGCTTCAACGGCGTCATCACGAAGCCCATCGACCCGGCCGAGCTCTTCTACCGCGTCTGCCGCGCGATGAATGTCGACACCTCCAGCCGCTACTTCTTCGTCGCCAGCGGTATCCAGGTCTGCAAGATCCCGAACAACCCCTCCCAGATCATCGCCACCGAACTGGCCAACTACATCTCGCCCAAAACGCGCGAGATGGTCGATTCCGGCATCAACAAGCTCCTGATCGACGCCAGCGAGGTCCAGCGGATCGAGATGACCATCATCAAGCTCCTTCTCCAGATCGTCCAGGCCTGCCGCGAACTCTCCATCAAGTTCCGCGTCATCGGATCGGGAGAATTCACTGGACAAGCCCGTGCCTTCGAAGAGACTAAAGACTTGGAAGTTTTCGCCGATAAAGAATCTGCGCTGATCGGATTTTAAGCGATTCCGGCATAAGCGGGAGGAAGGATTCCACCGCACGTCAGGAATCCGCTTTGAACCCCGGCTGGCGCAGCAGCGCCATGAGACAGAGCCCCATGACGCCCCGAATGAGTCGGGGCTACCGCCAGAGCCGCGCCGCGTCGCCGGAAGGAACATCCTTCACGGCTGGCCGCCGCCTTGCCCTAAAGCTCTCCCTGCTCTCCCTGCTCTCCCTGCCCCTGTGCCAGGCCTCGGCCTCCGACATCCCCTACGCCGATGTCGACCAGACCGCCTTCTCCCCCAACTACCCGCAGGCGACCCAGTTCCTGGCCAATCCCATCGCCGCCCATGCCGCCATCACCTCCCTCGTCCAGAACGGCGAAGTGACCCTCCCGCCGTTGCCCGACGCCCTGAAGCCCCTGGGACCAGCGAAGGTCCCCGCCTCCGTCCGGCAGGACTCCATCATGGCCGAACTCCCCTCCGTCACCGGCAAGGGCGGCATCAACAATGACACGCCCCCCGTCGCCCGGCACGCCACGGCCACCTCCGACGACCGGACCGACACCGAGGAGACTGTCATGCAGACCCCCGCGCCGCATGCCCCCTCCAACGCCTTCCTCGACTCGGTACGCGCCCATCGCGATGCCGAGGACCTGGCCAAGCAGCAGCGCGGCCAATACAACGCCGACGGCACCCCGGCGACGGCCGCCCCCGGCCAGCCGACGTCCGCCTCCGCCAAGCCGAAGGACAGCGGCGCCGCCGACGGCGACGACGGCGACCTCCTCCTCAACATCCGCTATCCCTACCTCTGGAACCAGGACGCCCCGACGTCGCGGAGCAGCAGTTCGGTGATCTATACGGTGCCGAAGCGGTAGGGGCCGTCAGGCCCCTTTCGCTCCTGCACGGCCTACGGGGGGGTATTCGGATAGGCTCTAGAGCATTTTCACCTCACGTTGACGCAAAAGCATCCCGGAGGGATGCCAGCTATTAGCCGGGGGTTGAGGCCGTGAGGCCGACACCCCCGGTAGGGGATAAAAAGAAATCGCGC
>CAISZB010000569.1 GCA_903889845.1 uncultured Verrucomicrobium sp.
ACGCCGTAGCCGAGGTAGACGAGCGGCAGCAGGTGGACCGACACGCCGAGGGCCGCGACGAGGAAGCCGCCGCAGAAGCAGCAGGCCGCCGCGAACATCGCCTTGCGCGGGCCGCTCCGCTCCACCCACTTCCCGAAGAGCGCCGCCGAGAGGCCGAGGAAGAAGATCGCGATGGAGAAGATCACGGCCAGCTGCGACTGGGTCCAGTCCCCCGCAGCCGGGGCGGTGACGCCGAGGAGCTTCGTCATCGGCAGCTTGAAGACGCTGAAGCCGTAAACCTGGCCGATGCAGAGGTGGATCGCCAGGGCGGCGGGCGGCACCAGCCACCGGTTGTAACCGGGCTTGGCGACCGCGTGTTGGTAGTCGAGGAATTTCATGGGGATGGAGGGTCTGGGGGTTGGCGGGGGTTGCTGGGGGGCGGGGTCACGCGTCCGCGGCTTCCGCGGCCTCCCTGCCGATCCGCGCACAGGCGGCGTCGGCGTCCGGGGAAGGGCGGAGCGTGATGGGGATAAATTTGGAGACGGGCGTGTTGCTGGTCCGCGCGGTGCTCTCCACCGGCACCAGCGCGTTCGCCTCGGGGAAGTAGGCGGCGGCGCAGCCGCGCGGGATCGGATAGGGGACGACGAGGAAGTGGCGGGCCGTCCGTTCCCGCCCGGCGAAGTGGCTCGTGAGATCGACGACCTGGCCCGCGACGAGGCCCCGCTCCGCGACGTCGTCGGCATGGAGGAAGACGACGCGGCGGCCGTTGTAGACGCCCCGGTAGCGGTCGTCGAGGCCGTAGATCGTCGTATTGAACTGGTCGTGGCTCCGCATCGTCATCAGGGCGAGCTGCCCGGCGGGGAGGTCGTTCTCCGGGAGCGGATGGGCGGTGAAGAGGGCCTTCCCCGAGGCCGTCGGGAAGACCCGTTCCCGGACCGGATCGGGAAGGCGGAAGGGACCCTGCGCGATCCGCCGGTTGAAGGGGGCGAAGCCCGGCACGACGCGTGCAATCGCGTCGCGGATGCCGTTGTAATCGGCCTGGAACCCGGCCCAGTCGACCGTGCTCTTTCTTCCCAATACCGCCCGCGCGAGGCGGCAGACGATCGCCACCTCGCTCAGGAGGTCGGGCGAAGCCGGGGCCAGGGAACCCTCGGAGCGGTTGACGATGCTCATCGAGTCCTCGACGGTGACGAACTGCGGTCCCGAGGCCTGCCGGTCGACCTCGGTCCGGCCCAGGCAGGGGAGGATCAGTGCCTCCTCCCCCGTGACGAGGTGGGCGCGGTTGAGCTTCGTCGAGACGTGGGCCGTGAGGCGGCAGCGGCGGAGCGCGGCGGCGGTGAACTCCGTGTCGGGCGTCGCGGAGAGGAAATTTCCGCCCAGGCCGAGGAAGACCTTCACCCGCCCGTCGGCCATCGCCTCGATCGTCTGGACGACGTCGAGGCCGTGCTCGCGGGGCGCGGTGAAATGGAATTCGCGGTCGAGGGCGGCGAGGAAGGCCTCCGGCATCCGTTCCCAGACCCCCATCGTCCGGTCGCCCTGGACGTTGCTGTGGCCGCGCACCGGGCACGGCCCCGCGCCGGGCCGCCCGATGTTGCCCCGCAGCAGGAGGAAATTGACGACTTCCTGGATCGTCCGGACCGCCTCGGGCTGCTGCGTCAGGCCCATCGCCCAGCAGCAGATGACGCTCTCCGCCTCCAGCGCGATCCGGGCGGCGGCGGCGATCTCTTCCCGCGTCAGTCCGCTGATGCGGACGATCTCGTCCCACGATGTCGCCTCGATCCCCTCCTGCATCGCGGCGAAGCCGGAGGTCTTGCCCGAGATGAACGCGCGGTCGAGGACGGAGCCGGGCTGCCGCACCTCGGCCTCCAGCATCTCCTTGATGATCCCCTTGAAGACCGCCATGTCCCCGCCCAGCCGGACCGGGAGCCAGAGGTCGGAGAGGGCGGTCCCGTCTCCGAGGAGCGTCCCGAGCGCCCGCGTCGGGTGCATGAAATCCTGCGGGTTCTTGAAGCGGGTGCTGCCGACCTCCGGCAGGGGATTGATCGAGACGATCCGGCAGCCGCGCCGCTTCGCCCGCTCCAGGGAGGTCAGCATCCGGGGATGGTTCGTCCCGGGATTCTGGCCGATGAGGAAGATCGCGCCCGCGTGGTGCTCGATGTCGTCGAGGGAGACCGTCCCCTTGCCGGTGCCGAGGGTTTCCCGCAGGGCGCTGCCGCTCGACTCATGGCACATGTTCGAGCAGTCGGGCAGGTTGTTCGTCCCGAACTGGCGGGCGAAGAGCTGGTAGAGGAAGGCCGCCTCGTTGCTCGTCCGGCCCGAGGTGTAGAAGGCCGCCCCGCCGGGGGTGGCGAGGCCGTTCAACTCCTCCGCCAGGAGTTCGAAGGCGTCGTCCCACGAGATCGGCGCGTAATGGGTCGCGCCCCGGCGGAGGACCATCGGCTCTGTGAGGCGGCCCTGGCGGTTGAGCCAGTAATCGGACCGGGCGGCCAGCTCCGCGACGGAGTGGCGGGCGAAGAACTCCGGCGTGATCCGCTTCGTCGTCGCCTCGTCGGAGACCGCCTTCGCGCCGGTCTCGCAGAAATCGGCGACGCTCCGCTCCCCGTCGGGGGAGGGCCAGGCGCAGCTCTGGCAGTCGAACCCCTTCTTCTGATTGATGCGGAGGAGCTGGCCGACGCCGCGCACCGGCCCCATTTCCCGGAAGGCGAACCGCATCGATTGGACGACCGCTTTCACCCCGGCGGCCACCTCGGAGCGGGGGCCGAGGCGGACGTCGCCAAGCGAGCGGAGATCGTCGGGGGGCTGGGCGGAGGAGAGGTCGGGATGCGGGTTCATGCTTTGGGAAGAGGGTCAGGAAAGGGCGGCGACGAGGGGGGAGGCGGCGCTCACGGCGATCCGCTCGCCGCCCGCGTAGATATTGAAACCGTTCGCCTTCGTGAAGCCGACGAGGGTCGCGCCGTAGCGCCGCGCGACCTCGACCGCCAGGCTCGACGGCGCGCCGACCGCCGCCAGCATCGGGATGCCGGAGGCGACGGCCTTCTGCATCAGCTCGAAGCTCGCCCGTCCGCTCACCGCCAGGATCGAGCCGGGCAGCGGCCACGCCCCGGCCAGGAAGCAGGCCCCGATCACCTTGTCGACCGCGTTGTGGCGGCCCACATCCTCCCGGACGACGAGCGGCGCGCCCCCGGCGTCGAAGAGCCCGGCGGCATGGAGCCCGCCCGTCCGCTCGAAGACCTCCTGGGCCTCGCGCAGCCGCCGGGGCAGGTCGGCCACGCGCGCCGCGTCGATCCGGGCATCGGGATCGGCCTGCGGCAGCGGGGCGAAGGCGTCCATCGAAAGGCCCTGGAGGGAAGCCTTCCCGCACAGGCCGCAGCTCGACGTCGCGTCGAAGTTCCGCCGCAGCCGCTCCAGGTCGAAGGCGCATCCGGCGCGGAGTACCACGCGGATCTGGACGCCCGGACGGGGGACCCGCGTCTCGACCTTCAGCACGTCGGAGAGCGAGCGGACGATCCCCTCGCCGATGAGGAAGCCGACGGCCAGCTCGGGATCGTGGCCCGGCGTCCGCATCGTGATCGCGGCGGTCGCGACGACGGCCGTCGGCTCCGGACGGGCCACCTGGATTTCGAGCGGCTCCTCCACGGCCACCTGGTCAATGCGGTGCTCGATACCCCGATCCTCCGGCAGGGGACCCGTGTAAACCCGCTCGATCCGCTGCGGCAAAAAGCGGCATTCGCTCATCCCCTCACTATAAACGCAAATCAAACAATCGCAATTGAAGCGCAAGAAAGCGCAGAAAAAGCGCACCCTTTGGCTTCGTTTGCTCTTGATTAAAAAGAGGTTACAATACTTTCACTCTGCCATGCACTTCGACCCTGCCGACACCGCGCATCCCCATCTTGCCTACAACCTGCTGATCGGGCTGGTCGCCCCCCGCCCCATCGCCTGGATCACCAGCCACAACCTGGAGGGCCGCGTCAACGCCGCCCCCTTCAGCGCCTTCAACTACGTGGGGACGGAGCCGCCGCTTGTCGCCGTCGGCGTCGGGAACAGGCCCGGCTCCGGCCCGGGCGTGGTGGGGAAGGACACGGCCCGGAACATCCGCGACACGCGGGAATTCGTCATCAACGTCGTCGACGAGACCTTGGCCGAGGCGATGAACCTCTGCGCGATCGACTTCCCGCCCGACGTGAACGAGCTCGACATCGCGGGCCTCGCCACCGTCCCCTCGACGAAGGTCGCCGTCCCCCGGATCGCCGGGGCCCCGGCGGCGCTCGAATGCCGGGAGGTCACCACGATGGAGATCGGGCGCTCCCGGATCATCCTCGGGGAAGTCGTCTCCTTCTACGTGAAGGACGAGTTCGTCGACCCCGCCGGTCCCTACGTCCTCGCGGAGAAGCTCCACGCCATCGGCCGGATGAACGGGCGCGGCTCCTACGTCCGGACCCGCGGGGCGTTCTTCTCCATCCCCCGTTTGACGCGGGAGGAATGGGAGAAGGGGCGGGGGAAGGCGAAGGGGAAAGCGTAGAGCGCGGCCTCCCCTTCGGGATGGGCGGGAGCCCATCCCGAAGGGCAGCAAGGCCCCTATCCCCTCTTTCGCTTCGCCACCCCCTTCGCCCGGATCGTGACCTGCTTCGGCTTCAGCTTGGCAGGGGCGGGCTTGGCGGTTTTGGAGGGCTGGGAAGCCACCTTCGCCGGAGCCGGCTTCTTCTTCCCCCCCAAGCCCGTCGGCGGCAGGGCGGGAATAATCCGGATCCCCTCCTCCTTGGCCTCCTGATGCGCCTTCTGTTGGCGGCGGGCCAGCTCGCGGAAGGTGAGCTGGGCCTGGGTCGCCTTCTTGCCCGGCTCCGGCTCGCGGCGGCGGTGGGTGCCGTCGGGGAGGAGTTCGCGGGACTTCACGCAATCGGCCAGATAGGCGGGCAGGATCTCGTTCTCGATCCGGCGCGCGATCACGGGGTCGAGGACGGGGAAGACGACCTCGATCCGGCGGCGCAGGTTGCGCGGCATCCAGTCGGCGCTGCCCAGGTAGATCTGCGGCTTCCCGGCGTTGCCGTTGGCGAAGTAGAAGATGCGGCTGTGTTCCAGGAAGCGCCCGATGACGCTGAAGACGCGGATGTTCTCGCTCACCCCGGGGATGCCGGGACGCAGGCAGCAGATGCCGCGGACGATGAGGTCGATCTGGACCCCGGCGGTCGAGGCCTCGTAGAGGAGCCGGATCAACTCATCATCGACCAGGGAATTCATCTTCGCGATGATCCGCGCCGGTTTCCCGGCGCGGGCCGCCTCGATCTCCCGGTGGACGCGGTCCTTCAGCCCCAGCAGGAGGGAGAAGGGGGCGACGAGGAGGTGGTTGATCCCGTCGAAACGGCAGAGGCCGGTGAGGACGTTGAAGAGCGTCGCCACCTCCCGCGTCAGCTCGGGCCGGGCGGTGAAGAGGCTGAGGTCGGTGTAGAACTTCGCCGTGATGGGGTGATAGTTCCCGGTGCCCAGGTGGGTGTAGAAGCGAATGCGGTCCTCGTCCCGGCGGACGACGTGGAGGAGCTTGCAATGGGTCTTCAGTCCGACGAGGCCGTAGACCACGTGGACGCCGGCTTCTTCGAGTTGCCGCGCCCAGTTGATGTTGTTCGCCTCGTCGAAGCGGGCCTTCAACTCGACGAGGACCGTCACCTGCTTCCCGTTCTCCGACGCGCGGATGAGGGCGGCGACGATGGGGGAGTTCCCGCTCGTCCGGTAGAGGGTCATCTTGATCGCCAGGACGCGGGGATCGACGGCGGCCGACTCGACGAAATCGACGACGGGGGCGAAGCTCTCGTAGGGATGGTGAAGGAGGATGTCCCGGCGGCGGATCTGGTCGAAGAGGCTCGTCTCCGGCACGATTTCGCTCGAGGGGAGCGGCGTCCACGGGCGGTCCCGCAGGTGGGCGAATTCCTCCAGGCCCCGGAGCGGGATAAGGTGGAGGAAGTTGATCGGCCCGGCGTGGCGGTACAGATCCTCGGGACCGAGGTGGAGCGACTCCAGGAGGAAGGTCTCGATCTCCGGCTTGCAGTCGTCGCGGACTTCCAGGCGGACGGCGTTCCCCTTGTTCCGCTTCCGCAATTCCTCCTCGATGGTGTGGAGGAGGTTCTCCGCTTCTTCGTCGTCGATGTAGAGGTCGCTGTTGCGGGTGATCCGGAAGGGGCAGACCGACCCGACTTCGTCGCCGGGGAAGAGCTCCGCGACGAAGTAGGCGATGAGGGAGCCCAGGAGGATGAAGCGGCGGTCCTTTCCGTTGCGCGGCAGCTCGATGAGGCGGTCGAGGGTGCGCGGCAGCTGGACGATGGCGTGCGACTCCCGCCCGCCGTCGTGTCGGCGGCGGAGGGTGACGATCAGGTTGTGGCTCTTGTTGAGGAGGTGGGGGAAGGGATGGCTCGAATCGACAGCGAGCGGCGTGAGGACGGGGAGGACCTCCTCCCGGAAGTAGTGCCGGGCCCAATCGCGGTCCTTCGGCGGCAGGGAGGCGATGTGGGGCAGATGGATGCCCGCCTTCTCCAGCCCGGGGTGGAGTTCGTCGTTCCACAGCCGGGACTGGTCGGCGACGAGGCGGAGGGTCCGCTCCCGGATCGCCGCGAAGGCGGCCCGGGGCGTCGCCCCGTCGACCGTCTCGTCGACGGAGCCGCTCTCGATCTGCTGCTTGATCCCCGCGACGCGGACCTCGAAGAACTCGTCGAGGTTCGAGCTGACGATGCAGAGGAAGAAAAGGCGCTCCAGCAGGGGTTGCGAGGGGTCCTGCGCCTCCTCCAGGACGCGCTGATTGAACTCAAGCCAGCTCAATTCGCGGTTGCTGAAATACTCGGGCCGGTTGAACGACGTAGGGCGGGGGGAGGGACTCACAGGGCCGCCATTGTGCCGCATGCCAAGGTCCGGCGACAACGTCCGAATTGTAACGGACATGTGACAAAAAGAGTCCAGGATTATCTTTCCCGCTGCCCTGGTCTGGCTCAAAATTCCCCCCATGAGCCGTTTCGTGAGTCGCTTCGTTCTTGCCCTGTTCCTGGCCTCCTCCTTCCTTGCCTTCGTGCCCCGGGCCCACGCCGTCGCCTTCCGGATCAAGAGCCCCGACGAGAACACGATCGCCGTCGGCACGGAGATCACCGACCGCAACCTCCGCTACGACCCGAAGCGGAAGGAGCTGACCGCCATCCTCAACACTGCCAATACCCGCTATGCCGGGAACGGGCAGTCGGCCACCTCCGAGGACCTCTACTTCGCCTTCCCCGGCGTCACCTTCGAGCCGGCGACGAACATCCTCTCCCTCACCCCCGCCGGGGGCGGCGAGCCGGTCCCTATCGGGGAATGGAAGAAGGGGAGCCTGGGCGGCCACGTCGTCCTCCTCTACGAGACGACCGTCTTCGTCACGATCCGCGACCGGACCTCGTTGAAACTCGCCCTCGACTACGACTCCGAACGGACCGCCGAGGGGATGAAGAAGAAGGTCGAGAAGGAAGCCTCCCAGCCGGTCGAAGAGCAGATGAAGTAGCGCACTGCGCTACTTTGTCGTCGCGGGCCTCAACCCCTCCGCCGTCAGCACGCGATAGAAGCACCCGGGCCGGGCGTTCCCCGCCGCGTCCTTCGTGTGGCAGACGCCGCCGCGCTTCGGGCGGACGAGGTAGAGGAGGCTGTTCTGCTCGCAGTTCACCCGGACCTCGACGAGTTCGAGGTAATCGCCCGAGGTCGCGCCCTTCACCCACAGTTCGTTTCGGGAGGTGCTCCAGAACGTCGCGATCCGCGTCGAAAGGGAGGCCTGCAAGGCCGCCTCATTCACGTAGGCGATGATGAGGACTTCCTTCGTCTCCGCGTTCTGGACGACGGTGGCGACGACGGCGGCGCCGGAGGCGGCGACTTTCCCGAGCTTCGTGAAGTCGAGCGCCAGCGCCGCTCCCTCTTCGAGTTCGCGATGATCCATGGCCTTCCTAGGCTAGGCGGGGACGAGCCAGCCGCTCTTGAAGTAATCGGCGATTCCGGCCTCCAGCGTGAAGGCGGGCTTGTAGCCGAGGGCCGCCGTCGTCACGGCCAAATCGGCCTCCGTGTGGGGCTGGTAGAAGGAGAAGGGGCAGTCGATGTATTCCGTCTCGGCCTTCGTCCCCAGCGTCGTGTTGAGGATCGCGATGATGTCGTTGAAGGGGCGGGCCTGGCCGGAACCGAGATTGAAGACCCGCCCGTGCTTCGGGTCAAACTTCCCTTCCAACTGCGTCGTTGCGGCGAGGATCGTCCCGTCGACAATGTCGCGGACGTAGACGAAGTCGCGCTTCTGCTCGCCGTACTTGAAGATGCGGGGCTTCTTCCCCGCCTGGATTTGCTGGGCCAGGTGATAGATCATGCTGGCGGGCTGCCCCTTGTGGGTCTCCTTCGGTCCGTAGACGTTGAAATATCGGACCCCGACGACCTGCTGGCTCGGGAAATCGGCGACGTAGCGCGCGGCGAGGTTCTCCAGTTGCACCTTGGTGAAGGCGTAGACATTGGCGGGCCGCAGCGGCGCGTCGATCCGGTTGATCCCGCCGCCGATCCCGTACGTCGCCGCCGAGGAGGCATAGACGAGCGCCGCCTTCTCCCCGGCGAAGTGGTTGAGGATGGAGCGCCAGCCCTCGACGTTGTCGTGCGTCTGGCGGTACTGGTCGTGGTCGGTCGTGTCGGTGATCGAGGCGAGGTGGAAGAAGGCGTCGATCTCCGAGGCATCGACGTAGTAGCCCAGGCCCATCTCCGCGAGGTTCCCCGCGATGACGTCGCCCTTGAAGCCTTCCAGGTTCTTGAAGGAGCCGGAGCGGAAATCGTCGATGACGGTGATCCGGGCGGCGGGATAACGCTGCTGGAGGGTAAGCGCCAGGTTCGATCCGATGAAGCCGGCCCCGCCGGTGACGACGATATGTTCCATAAAGTGAAAGAAGGGACATGGTGCCGCCTTCCCTGGCCCCGGGGCGAGCCAAAAAAGAGCTTCCGGTCGCCCGGAAAGGGAGAGTACGCTAGGCCATGAGTCGCGCCGCCGCCCTCGCCTTCCTGCTTTTCGCCGCCCTCCTCCTCCCCGCCCACGCCCGGATCGGGGAGACCCCGATGCAGATGTCGGCCCGGTACGGCGTCGGCAAGGTCGCCGGGGAGCAGATGCTCTACACCGTCACCCTCTCCGGGGTCACCTATCAGGGGCAGATTTTCTTCGACCCGAAGGGCTACGTCTCGATGGAGATCTACTCCCGAAAGAATACCAATCCCGACGGCGGGACCGACGACGCCCCCCTGGCCGAAATGACGCAGGCCGACTTCGACCTCCTCCTGGCCGAGGAGGAAAGCGCCGTCCCGTGGCGTCCCATCGACGCGACGCCGGAGA
>CAISZB010000570.1 GCA_903889845.1 uncultured Verrucomicrobium sp.
AGGCCGACGTCGGCGTCGCCGCCCTCTCCATCACGGCGGAGCGGAGCAAGGTCATCGACTTCTCCCATCCCTTCTACGATTCGGGCCTCGACATCCTGGTCAAGGGCGGCGGCTCCCCCGGCCTCTTCACCCTGCTAGGACGCCTCTTCACCCCCTCGGTGATCATGACCTTCGTCTATATCTTCGCCGGGATGCTCGTCGTTTCCCACCTCCTCTGGTACCTGGAACGCCGCCACAACCACGAGGACTTCCCCCACAAGTACACCGAGGGCATCGCCGAATCGATCTGGTGGTGCGCCAGCGTCCTCCTGGGCGGCTACTGCATGAACAAGGACCCGCGCGGGATCGCCGGCCGGATCATCGGCACCCTCTGGGCGCTGGTCGGCATCGCGACGATCGCCTACATGACGGCGACGGCGACCACGATCCTGACCGTCGATACCCTCAGCAGCGACATCAACGGCCCCCGCGACCTCGCGAACAAGCCGGTCGCCACGCTCCAGGGGACTTCGGCCGACCGCTACCTCCAGAGCCAGCACATGAACGTTGTCGGGTTCTCCAAGCTCGACGAAGCCGTCGAGGCCCTCCAACAGGGCAAGGTGAAGGCCGTCGTCTATGACGCGCCGATCCTGATGTATTACCTGGCGAACCACGCCTCGGGGCAGCTCCACCTCGTCGGCCATCTTTTCGAGAAGCAGAAGTACGGCTTCGGACTCCAGTTGAACAGCAAGCTGCGCCAGCAATTGAACAGCGCCCTACTCTCCGTCTCCGAGACCGACTTCATCGAGCAGCTCGACAAGCGCTACTTCACCCCGACGGAGCCTTAGTCTTTAGGCCAAAGGGATCAAGCCCCCCGCAGATCGGCCAGCGCGGGGGCGAGCCATTTGGCGACCTCGACTGCACCCAGGCCCTCCTCGGCGCCTCGCGAGCGGACGGCGAGGTCGGCGGCCCGTCCGTGGAGCCAGACGCCCAAGGAAGCCGCATCCCGCAGGGAAAGACCCCGGCCCAGTTGGGCCGCAATAACTCCGGCGAGGAGATCGCCCGAGCCTCCGGCGGCGAGGCCCGGGTTCCCCGTCGTGTTGATCCGCGCGGGAGCGTCGGGGGTGGCGACCAGCGTCCGCACGCCCTTGAGGACGAGCACGACCCCGTATTCCGCCGCGAAGCGGGTCGCCACGGTTTCGCGTTCCCCGTCGGCGAAGGGCCGACCCAGGAGGCGGCGCATCTCCCCCGGATGGGGTGTCAAAATCGCCCGCCCGCGGCAGGCTTCGAGGAGCGTCCGATCGTGATTCTGGGCCAGCAGCGTCAGCGCGTCGGCGTCGAGGACGAGCGGCACGGAGGTCTCCCCCAGGATGCGGCGAAGCAACTCGGCGGCGTCATAATCGGTCCCCAGTCCGGGACCGACGGCGAGGACGGAGACTTTGTGCAGCAACGCGTCGAAGTCGGCCCCGTCCCCCGCCGCGACGACCATCGCCTCCAGCGGGGCGCGGGCGGCGACGGTGGGATAGGCGTCCTTCCGCGCGGCGATGTGGAGGAGCCCCACCCCGGCCCGCAGCGCGCCGAGCCCCGTCATCACGGGCGCCCCGGTCAGGCCACGCGAACCGCCCACGACGAGGACGCGCCCATAGTCCCCTTTGTGGGAACGGGCGAGCCGCCGGGGGACGAGGGGGAAAAGAAGGCTCGGCGCCAGGGCCTCGGCCTTGTCGGCGACGGGGATGTCGGCCGCCTCGGCATGGGCGGTCCAACCGGCATCAAAAATCGGGACCTCGACGATCCGTCCGACGCTGTCGGCGCCGGCCTCCTTGAAGAGGTCTTCCTTGCCGAAGCCGATCGAGAGGGTCAGGTCGGCGGTCAGTGCCGGTTCCTCCTCGGCGAGGCGGTGCGCCCCCGTCGGGCCGTCGATGGCCGCGACGTGGAAGAAGCGGCGGCTCCGCTCGAAGTTCGTGAGTGCGACCAGTTCCGCCAGCACCGGGGAGAGCCCTCCCCTCGCCCCGATGCCGAGGAGGGCATCGACCACGATGCCGTGGGAACCCGGCCACGGGAGCGCCCCAATGCCGGGATCGGCGGCGGGAAAGAAAGCGGTCCCGGGCAGGACCTCGCGCAGCGCCGTCAGATTCGCCGTACAGAGGGGCGAAGCCAGGGCGGGATCGAAGGCCAGCGCCACGGAAACGTGCCAGCCCGCCTCCGCCAGGCGGCGGGCAGCGGCGAGGCCGTCCCCGCCGTTGTTCCCCTTCCCGATCAGGAAAAGGGCCTCACGGCATTGGGGAAACTCCCGCGCCAGAGCGGCGGCGATCCCCTCGGCGGCCCGTTCCATGAGGACGGCGGCGGGAGTCCCGGCGGCGATGACGCGCTCCTCGACGGCGCGAACTTCTTCGTTGGTGAGAATTTTCAAAGTCGGCAGATCAGCAATTCCCGCTCGAAGATCATTTCCTTCGGCAGGTGGTCCTGAAGCTTAAGGAAAAGTTCCCCGTGACTCAAGGTTTGCCGACGCCAGGCGTCGTGGTCGATCCGCATGACTTCGTCGAATTTCGTCTCCGGGAAGTCGAGCCCGGTGAAATCGATGTCCTCGTAGCGCGGCATCCAGCCAATAGCAGACTCGGCGCCCCAGGCCTGCCCGCGGCACCGGCCGACGATCCATTTGAGGATGCGCATGTTCTCCCCGAAGCCGGGCCAGAGGAACTTCCCGTCCTCCCCCTTGCGGAACCAGTTCACGTGGAAGACGCGGGGCGGCTGCGGCAACCGCTTCCCCATCTTCAGCCAGTGTCGGAAGTAGTCGCCGACGTGGTAGCCGCAGAACGGGAGCATCGCCATCGGATCGTGCCGCATCTGGCCGACCGCCCCCGTCGCCGCCGCCGTCGTCTCCGACCCCATCGTGGCACCGAGGTAGACACCATAGCTCCAGTTGAAGGCCTGGAAGATGAGAGGCAGGTCCTTGCTCCGCCGTCCGCCGAAGATGAAGGCGGAGATCGGAACCCCCGACGGGTCCTCCCAGGCCGGGTCGATGCACGGGCATTGCGAGGCCGGGGCGGTGAAGCGGGAATTGGGATGGGCGGCCTTAATCCCTTTCGCCCCACAATCGGGCGTCCACGGCTGTCCCTTCCAGTCGGTGAGGGACGGGGGCGGCGTGTCGGTCATCCCCTCCCACCAGACATCGCCGTCGGGCGTCAGGGCGACGTTTGTGAAGATGGTGTCCCGCCGCATCGAGGCCATCGCGTTCGGGTTCGATTTCTCCGAAGTGCCGGGGGCGACGCCGAAGAAACCCGCCTCCGGGTTGATCGCGCGGAGTTGCCCTTGCGCATCGGGCTTGATCCAGGCGATATCGTCGCCGACGGTCGTCACCTTCCAGCCTTCGAAGGCGGGCGGCGGGATCAGCATGGCGAAGTTCGTCTTCCCGCAGGCGCTCGGGAAG
>CAISZB010000571.1 GCA_903889845.1 uncultured Verrucomicrobium sp.
CCGCTCCGGCACCGTCGACGGGGAGGGAAGGATCCGGGTCGACGAGCCTTCCCGCTTCGTCACGGCGCCGGAGCACGTGTTGAACGCCTCCTACGAGAAGGCGCTCTTTCTCAAGAAACTCCAGGAATTGGGCGGGGCCGGGGAGCTGGCCGAAGCGATCCTGGCCGCGCTGCCGGAGAACTTCACCATCGCGCAGCTTCGGGAAAAACTCGCCCTCCACGTGCTGGGGCACGATCCGCGGCGGCGGCAGACCGATGTCGAGATCAATGCCTTCCGGATGCTCAACCTCGCCGAGGCGAATTACGAGGTGGTCTACACGGCGGGGCAGCCGCTGACCGAGCGGGTCATCTTCCCCGTCGCGCCGAACGAGTCGAACGGGATCGAGGACGCCCGCTTCGTCCGCTTCATCCAGGACGACGGGACGGCCTCCTACGTCGCCACCTATACGGCTTACGACGGCCGCGTCACCGTGCCGCAATTGCTGGAGACCGACGACTTCCTCCGCTTCCGGATCAGCACGCTGAACGGACCCGAGGTGCAGAACAAGGGGATGGCCCTCTTCCCCCGGAAGATCGGCGGACGCTATGCGATGCTTTCCCGGCAGGACGGGGAGAATCTCTACCTCATGGAGTCGGACGATCTTCATTTCTGGTACACGAAGCGGCTTCTCCTGAAGCCGACTTATCCGTGGGAGTTCCTCCAGATCGGCAATTGCGGTTCCCCCATCGAGACCGAGGCGGGTTGGCTGGTCATCAGTCACGGCGTGGGCGCGATGCGGAAGTATTCCCTCGGCGCCTTCCTCCTCGACCGGGACGATCCCTCCCGCGTCCTGGGACGCCTGTCGGAGCCGCTCCTGAGCCCGGACGAAAGCGAGCGGGAGGGCTATGTGCCGAACGTGGTCTATAGCTGCGGGGCCATGCTTCATGCGGGGCGGGTGATCGTGCCCTATGCGATGGCCGACTCGGCGACGTCGTTCGCCACGGTTCCGCTGGAGGAGTTGCTGGCGGCCATGCAGGCGGTCGAGGGGTGAAGGAAAGGTAGGGTTTCTGCCCATGGGGGGCGGGGCTTTGGGCGGCTAGAGATGGGGGATGCAGAAAATCACGCGGGTGCTGGCGATGGGGCTTTTCTCCGGGGCTTTCTTTTTAGCCGGTGTCCCCCAGGCGCGGGCGGGGATTCATGTGGGCATCGGGATCGGAGGGGGGAATCCCGGTTATTACGGCCCATCGGGGCCGGGCTATTATTCCCCGCGATACTGGGTGCCGGGTTATTGGGCGCGGCGGGGGCCCGAGCGGATCTGGGTGCCCGGCTACTGGGCCTACAATCCAGATCCTTCCTACGGACCGACGGTGTTCATCGGCGGAGGTGGGTATTGGGGCGGACACGGAGGGCATGGCTACCATGGTGGACATGGTGGGGGGCATCATCATTAGGGGGGGCTGTTTAAGCGGGCTGGATGGGGGAGGGGGGCGCGGGGGAGGATGCGCCCTTCGGGACTGGGGAGCGGACCCGTGAGGGTCGCGACGGACGCACGTTGTAGGCTTCTGAGGGGTGCC
>CAISZB010000572.1 GCA_903889845.1 uncultured Verrucomicrobium sp.
CCCTCCCGAGGCGGTAGCCTCGGCTGAATCCCCGAATCTCCGAGGGTACGTACGGCGTGGGGAAACGGAGCCAAAACGCCCAGACTCCAATTGGGAGAAGGCCGCTTCGGTTCCGAAGCTCCTCCCATGGTGATTCCTCCCAATGATAGGGGATTCAGCGGAGTAGAACTCTCCTTGGGAGAATGGCCTTTTGCAGTGGATGCCCTCTTCCGTTGGCATATTGCAGAGGGGAGGTTCAAGGAGGGGCGAATGCCCCTCTTTGGCGATAAAGCGGATTACCTCCAGCTGTACAGGTAAGCGCAAAGCGCGATTTTACCCTGCCCCGAAGGGGTCCCCTTCCTCTTCGCGACCCCCCCTACCTCCCCACCGCCTTCATCCCCTCCTCGGAATACCTCGTCCCGGCAATCCCCTGCACGGGGGCGGCCTCCTCGATCCGGCGCAGGTCGTCGGGGGAGAGGGAGACCTCCATCGCCTTCACGTTTTCCAGGAGATATTGCCGCCGCTTCGTGCCGGGGATGGGGTGGATGTCCTCGCCGCGGCTCAGCACCCACGCCAGGGCCAGCTGTGCCGGGGTGCAGCCCTTCTCCGCCGCGATCTCCGCCACGCGCCGCACCACGGCCAGGTTGCGGGTGAAGTTCTCCCCCTGGAACCGGGGCGACTGCCGCCGGTAATCGTCGGCGGCCAGGGCCTCGATGTCCCGGATCGCCCCGGAGAGGAAGCCGCGCCCCAGGGGGCTGTACGCCACGAAGGCGATGCCCAGTTCCCGGCACGTCGGCAGGATCGCCGCCTCCACCTCGCGCGACCAGAGGGAATACTCCGTCTGCAGCGCCGCGATCGGATGGATGGCGTGCGCCCGGCGGATCGTCTCGACGCCCGCCTCGGAGAGGCCCAGGTGGCGGACCTTCCCCTCCCGGACCAGTTCCGCCATCGCCCCCACCGTCTCCTCGATCGGCGTCTGCGGGTCGACGCGGTGCTGGTAATAGAGGTCGATCGTCTCGACGCCGAGGCGGCGGAGGCTCGCCTCGCACGCCCGCTTCACGTAGTCCTTCCGCCCGCTCACCCCGCGCGATGCCGGAGCGGAGGGATCGCGCACGATGCCGAACTTCGTCCCCACCGTCACCCCGGCGCGGCGTCCGGCCAGGGCGCGGCCCACCAGCGCCTCGTTATGCCCGCAGCCGTACATGTCGGCGGTGTCGAAAAACGTGATCCCCAGGTCGAGGGCCTTGTGAATGGTCTCGACCGCCTCGACCTCGTCGGCTGCGCCGTAGAACTCCGACATCCCCATGCAGCCCAGGCCGATTCCGGAAACGAGGAGACCCGTCCGCCCGAACGGGCGGGGAAAAGAAGGGGACGTCATATTCGGCAGCCTAGCATACGCCGCAAGCCGTTCCAACCAGACACTCGGGGAAGTAACTTCTTTGATGATTGCCTCCCCGCGCCCCGGCGCACAGAATCGCCTCCCATGTCCCCGTTCCGTTCCTCTGCCCTGGCCCTCGCCCTCCTCCTTTCCCTGACCGGCTGTTCCCGCGCCGAAAAGACGGCGGAATCCTCTTCCGCCCCCGCCGCTCCCCAGGCCCCCCTCTCCGTTCCCGCCCTTTCCGCCACCGAGATCCCGGCCGAAACGGCCGCCCTCTCCTCCGCCGGGGACTCCACCCTTATCGCCGCCGCCCCGCATCCGAGCGCGGAGAATACCCCCCCCGCCGTCCCCGCCCCGGCGCTCCCCGCCAACGGGGAGACCCTCCACGTCCTCGTCCCCGCCGGTCACGGCCCCGCGTGGCTCGCCGAGGCCGTCCAGCAGGCGACCGGGACGAAGGTCGTCTTCGTCACCTACGCCTCCGCCGCCGAGTTCCAGACCGCCCTCCCGACGGCCGACCTCCTCGCCGTCGACGACCGCCTCGCCGCCGACCTGATCGGGAAGAAACTCCTCCGCCCCCTCCCGCTCGACGCCGCCCCGCCCGCCGCCCGGCCCGATCCCCAGTTCCATAAACTTCAGGCTGGTTTCGTCAGGTGTCTCCAGGCGGTCGACAATGCCATTTTCACCGGGTTTTAAAGAGGACAGGGGCTTGATCGTCATATATTTGGCGGCGGGGATGCAGCTCACCACCTAAAGGGAGGATAAGCGTTCTTTCGCCTGGGAATATTTTACTTTATCGTCGATTTCCGGTCTAGAAAGGAACGTCTCCAACGGATTGGCTTGTTTCTTTTTCCCAGAAGGGGCTCAAAACTCCCCACTGCGTCGGATA
>CAISZB010000573.1 GCA_903889845.1 uncultured Verrucomicrobium sp.
CCGTGCCGCTCTTGTAGGCGACGCCCTTCTCCTTCAACTGCTCCTCGGTGAGGCCGACGGAAGCCCCTTCCGGCGCGGTGTAGACGACGCCGGGAATCGCCCCGTAATTGACCTGGCCCGGCTTCCCGGCGATCCGCTCGACGGCGGCGATGCCCTCGTCGGAGGCCTTGTGGGCCAGCATCGGCCCGTCGACGATGTCGCCGATGGCCGAGATGTGGGGGACGCTCGTCTTCCAATGGGCGTCGATCTTCACGCGGCCCCGCTCCGTGAGCGCGACCCCGGCCTTGTCGAGGCCCAGGCCCTCGACGTAGGGACGGCGACCGACGGCGACGAGAACCTTCTCCGCCTCCAGCTTCGTCGTCTTGCCGCCGGAGGAGACAGTTAGGACAATACCCGCTTTCGTCACCTCGCCCGACTCGACCTTCGTGTCAGTGAGGATGTTCAGGCCCTGCTTGGTCAGGCTCTTGCGAAGCGTCTCCGCAACCTGCCCGTCGAAGCCGGTGGCGATCCGGGGAAGGAACTCGACGATCGTGACCTCGGCACCGAGGCGCTTCCAGACGGAACCGAGCTCCAGGCCGATCGCGCCGCCGCCGATGACGAGGAGCGACTTCGGCACCTCCGTCAGGGCGATGGCGTGATCGCTGGAGAGGACAGTCTTCCCGTCGAACTTCAGGAACGGCAACTCGACCGGGACGCTGCCGGTGGCGAGGACGATCTTCTCGGCGGTGACGGTCGTCTTCTTCCCTTCGTCGTCGATCTCGACGGTGTGGGGGTCGAGGAACGTGGCGGTGCCGGTCAGCTTCTCCACCTTGTTCTTCTTCATCAGGAAATCGACGCCCGCGGTGAGCTTCCCGACGATCTGATCCTTCCGCTTCATCATCGCGCCGAGATCGAGGCCGATCTTCTCCGCGACGATGCCGTGATGAGAAAACCGCTCCTTGGCGAAGTGGTAGTGCTCCGAGGAGGCCAGGAGGGCCTTGCTGGGGATGCAGCCGACGTTGAGGCAGGTGCCGCCGAGGGCCTTCCGCTTTTCGACGATGGCCGTCTTAAAGCCGAGCTGCGCCGCGCGGATAGCGGCGACGTAGCCGCCGGGACCGGCTCCGATGACGAGGAGTTGGTATTGGGACATAAAATAAGATTAATTCAGCAATAACTTCAGGGGCGTGTCTGGAACCTAACTCTCAGCAATCTCACCTCGCTCGAATGATCCAGGCTCTAATGAGATTATATCCTCCAAGCACAAGGAATCCCGCTCCAATCCAAATAAAAAGCGAGTAAGACATCTTTCCCCAAACAACAAAAGCCACCCCCATGCAAACAGTGATAATTCCGTTTACAAGCAAACCCTGGCCACTTGTCGACAGGATTTTCTTCATTGTCCCTTCTTCCTGTATCTGGATGTTTTCCTCCAAAATACGGATGTAGCCTTCAACGCTTTTTTCGCAACGCCCCTTGCAAGCCAAGCCAAGTGGAAATTCCGTGAGATGGGCCAAAGAAAGCCCCCGCCCGCAGGCCTTGCATACACCGACAGCATCGGCCCCGGAGTAAAAGCACTTCATGTCACAGGCGTCGAAGAACTCTTACAAATCAAGCAGCCCCACCCTTACTGCGAGATCATCCCGCCGGTGCCAGAGGGGGGCGCACGTCCGCTCTGGTCGGTGATGATCCCGACCTACAACTGCGCTGGCTACCTGCGCGAGACTTTGGCCAGCGTGCTGGCCCAGGCCCCCG
>CAISZB010000574.1 GCA_903889845.1 uncultured Verrucomicrobium sp.
CGGCTGCCGGACTGCGACGCGCTGGTGAATCCACACCGGGACGGCCATTCCGGCTATCTCGCGAGCGTCGGTCTCGCGTTCAAGCTGGGCCACGCCCTGCTGAAGCTCGAACCGGCGTGGCGGGAGCGGGTCGATTTGAAGGGGTTCCTGCCCCTCGTGGCCCTCGGCACGGTTTCGGACCTCGCCCCGTTGCGGGAGGAGAACCGGATCTTCGTCCGGCACGGGCTGGTGCGGATCGACGAGGGGAGCTTTGAAGGGATAAGGGCCCTGGTGAAGGTTTCGGGCATCCGAAACGGCGCGGGGCTGACGGCGGAGGACATCGGCTTCCGCCTCGGGCCCCGGATCAATGCGAGCGGGCGGCTCGACGACGCCTCGGAATCGCTCCGCCTCCTGCTGACCGACGATCCTACGGAGGCGGAGCGGATCGCCCGCTCCCTCGACGGGATGAACCGGGAGCGGCAGGACCTGGAGCAGCGGACCCTCGACGAAGCGACGGCGATGCTGGCCGCGGGCCTGGGAGGGGAACCGGCGGTCGTCCTGGGGAAGCGCGGCTGGCATGCGGGGGTGATCGGGATCGTCGCCTCCCGCCTCCAGAAGATGACGGGGCGGCCCGCGATCGTGATCGCTTTCGATGAGGCGGGGGACGGGAAGGGGAGCGGGCGGAGTGTCGAGGGGTGTTCCCTCGTCGAGGGGCTGCGCCGCGCGAACGAGGCGATGGGGGAAAGCCCCCTCGACCGCTACGGCGGGCACGAGATGGCGGCGGGCCTTTCTCTCCGCGAGGAGCGCCTCGACGCCTTCCGTGCGGCCTTCAATGCGTGGATGCGCGACGCGGTCCCGGCCGAGGCGCTCCGCCCCCGGCTGCGGCTCGACGGAGACCTTTCCGTGGCCTCCGTCGGGGAATCGCTCTTCCGCGAGCTGGGGCGTTTGGCCCCCTTCGGGCGGGAGAATCCGCAGCCGCTCTTCGCCTTCCGCCGCGTCCGGCAGAGCCGCCCGCCGCAGACGATCAAGGAAAAGCACCTGAAGCTTTTCCTCTCCCCCGGCGAGGGCCGGACGGGAGAGGCCCTCGACGCGATTGCGTTCGGCTTCGGCACCCGGGCGATGCCGAAGGCGCCGCTGTCCCTGGCCGGGTCGCTCGAATGGGACGACTACAAGGGCCGGGTCCAGATCCGCGTCGCCGACTGGCAGGGGGAGGGGTGATCAGGGCTTATGCCCAATCACTTTGATTAAGAGCCTGTCCGAATAACCCCCGTGGGTGGCGTTCGGGGCTCAAAGCCAAGATCCGCTTACTCCTCCCGCTCTCCCGAGCGGCAATTTTCTCCTTGCTTCACCCGAGCGGGGGGCCTCCCACGGTTCTCCGATGCTGCAAGAAATGCACAGTTCTGTACAAGCCGCGCAAGGCGGAGGCTAAAAAGCGGGCGTAACGTGGAAGGCACCTTGACAAACGCTATGACTACCCACCCTCCCGCTCGCACTGAAAAGACGTACGACATTCTCTGGTCGAAGCGCCCCGGCCTTGAAACCATGCTCAACCCGGAGAGCGTCGCCCTCATCGGCGCCTCGGAGACCCCGAACAGCGTCGGGCGGATCCTTCTCGAAAACCTTCTCGACCAGACGGCGGAGGTGCCGTTCAAGGGCCGGATCTACCCCGTCAATCCGAAGCGGGAGACGGTTCTTGGCATCAAGGCCTATCCCAATGTCAGCGCCCTCCCCGAGACGCCCGATCTTGTCGTCATCATGATCCCGGCGGCGGCGGTCCCCGCATCGGTCGAGGAATGCGGCATCAAGGGTGTCAAAGGCATCATCGTCATCTCGGCGGGATTCAAGGAGATCGGGCCGGAGGGTGCGGCCCTGGAGCAGAAGGTTCTCGAAAAGGCCCGCGCCTACGGTATCCGCATCATCGGGCCGAATTGCCTCGGGGCGATGGTCCCCCGCGCCGGTCTCAACGCCACCTTCGCGAAGCCGATGGCGAAGGTCGGCAGCGTCGGCTTCATCAGCCAGAGCGGCGCCCTCTGCGCCTCGGTCCTCGACTGGAGCATTTCCAACGGGGTCGGTTTCAGCTCCTTCATCTCGATCGGGTCGATGCTCGACGTCGGTTGGGGCGATCTGATCCATTACCTGGGCGATGACCCGCACACGAAGAGCATCGTCATTTATATGGAGACGATCGGCGATCCCCGCGCCTTCCTCTCCGCCGCCCGCGAGGTCTCCCTCACGAAGCCGATCCTCGTCCTGAAGGTCGGCCGGACGGAAGCCGCCTCGAAGGCCGCCGCCTCCCACACCGGTTCGCTGACCGGCAGCGACGACATCCTCGACGCCGCCTTCCGCCGCGTCGGCGTCCTGCGAGTCGACCGGATCGCCGACCTCTTCAACATGGCCAACGCCCTCGCGAAGCAGCCCCGCCCGAAGGGGCCGAAGCTGGCCGTCGTGACGAACGCGGGCGGTCCCGCCGCGCTGGCCACCGACGCCCTCGTCCTGGCCGGAGGCGAGATGGCCCCCATCTCCGCCGAGACCCTGGAGACCCTCAACAA
>CAISZB010000575.1 GCA_903889845.1 uncultured Verrucomicrobium sp.
AGATGGAAGAATTCACGGTTGAGGAGCTTCGCGGCCTCCTGAACGTGCCCGAAGGAAAGCTGGAGCGGTTCGCGGATTTCAACAAATACTGCCTAAAAGTCGCCAAGGACGAAATCAACAAGCTCTGTCCTTTCTTCGTTGACTTCACGCCCATCAAGAAGGGGCGCAAGGTCGAACGGGTAGCGCTGCATTGGTTCCCCAAAACCTCCACCGGCAAACGCGATGCGCAAATCCTGATCGATCAGCACAGTGTCGTCCGGCGGGCCAAGCTGCGGGGCGAACCTCTCGAAATGCCGGTCCTGGTGGACTTCAACCGGCCGGCTGACGAACGGTGAGCCCCTACCCCAAAACTCACCTTTCGTTCTCGGAGTTCGACAACCCGCTCTCTCCAACCCTGGCTTGTCGCCAAGATCGAGAAAACGGTTGTTAGAACATTGGTCCCGTACAGGTGCCGTTCAGCATCTCGCCATGGCAGACGGGGTGGGTGGCCTGATTGGGAAGAATCGCGCCGTGGCAGACACCCGCCACGATAGGCCCAACGCACTCGCTAGCAGAATAGACCGGCTGCCCCGGTCCGGCCCCGCTGGGCGAATAGACTGGCTGCCCCGTTTCGGGGCCGCTGGAGGAATAGGCCGGCGGCGGCGTTGATGCCTGTTGCATGGCCCGACCCAGTTGGCGAAGCATTGATCGCCACGCCGGCGGCGGCGTTGATGTCTGTTGCATTGGCCGCCCCGGTTGGGGGTGCTCCGCCGCGATCTGGATCAGCCTACGCCGTGCGATGGGAACGACCTCCAAGAAGGACGCGCCGCTATCGGTTGCCAGGACATTTCCGTGGCAGACCGCATCTTCTACAGCCGCCGCTTCCGTCTCGGGAGGAATGTCGATCCAGCGGGGTTGAATGTTCGCCGAGCCTTCGGTCTGCCCGACGACCGTGCCATCCATGCGATAGCCGATAATGTTGAGCGTAATCAGACGATTGTTCGTGCAATTGACCGACTCGTGCTGGGAAGTCCAGTCAATGCCCAAGTCGTTGGTGCGGATGTAGACGACGTTGGTCCAGAATGTCTTGATGTCACCATCTGTTTTGACGGTCGATGGGTCGAGGTATTCCACCGAGTCACCAAAGGCACCCACGGCGTCATAGTCCCGCGCCAAAGCGGGCACCGAGAGGGCTACGCTCGCTCCCAAAGCCAGCAGAAACACTTTCATAGTCGTCTCCCCCGTGACCTTTCCCCGCACAACCGGCGGGAGCATAGGGACGCGCCCGCCGAAGCGCCAGTTGCCATGAGCCCGACCTTGTGTCCGCTCACCCCCTCCCCTGCCGTTGCCAGCGCCCGCTCTTCGCCTTCGAAATTTCGAACCATCTCGAAGCCGCTACGATTAAGGGGCTCACCTCCAGGTCTCCGCCGTCCCCGCTGCGTATAGGCGTATAATTGTATACGGCTATACACTCCCGCGACCGACGCGGTTGCGCCCCTTCTTGACGAACAGATCGTCCAGCGCCTCGGCCAACAGGCTTTGCACCGTCGTTCCCCCCTCGGCCGCGAGGATGCGGAGCTGGGTGCTGACCTCGGGGGGGAAGTGGCCGCCGATCAGCTTGGTCCCCCG
>CAISZB010000576.1 GCA_903889845.1 uncultured Verrucomicrobium sp.
CGACGGACGCACGTTGTAGGCTTCTGAGGGGTGCCCCCTCAGCCTCCAGCTAAGAGCCGGTAAGGGAAGAGGAGCGCGCGGTGGAGGCTATTCTCCTTCCGAGGCGCAGCCTCGGCTGAATCCCCGAATCTCCGAGGGTACGTACGGCGTGGGGAGACAGAGCCAAAACGCCCAGACTCCTATTGGGAGAGGGCCGTTTCGGTTCCGAAGCCCCCCATGGTGATCGGCAAAGAAATGATGTAGAATAGCAACGATCATGGACACGCCCACCGCCCGCCGCCGCCTCTCCCGCCTTGCCGTCCTCGCCGGGGTTCTTTCCGGCGTGGCCCTCCTCGGGTTCGCCTTTGTCTTTGGCCTTGGCACCCTTGCCATCGGCGGGGTGCCGGTGCTGGGCATCCTCGCACTTCTCGTCTGGGTACCGGCGGCGGCCTTTGTCTTCCTTGTCCTTTGCGTCCTGGCCCTCGGCTTCGGCGCAGCGGCGGCGGCCCGCATCCGGGAACGGGACGATCTGCACGGCATTCCGTGGACGGTCTTTGGGCGGGTTGCGGGCGGGGTCGGCGTCGGTGCGGCGCTGGTCATCCTCGTCGGCACTGTCGCGATCCCGGCTTTCCTGGCCCAGCAGGAATCGGCGGCGTGGCGGCGGACCGCCGATCGGGGCATCACCAGCTTCCAGGAAACCTCGGCGAAGTTGACCGAGATCGATGCCTCGCTGCAAAAGGGGATTGTCACCCTCGGCGCCCTGACCCCGAACGCCTCTCCCTTGGATCGCGCGAAGCTCGCCGCCCTTTTCTCCGATCAGGCCGCGCGACTGCAGGAGATCACCGAGGCCCTGGCCCTCCAGTCGAAGTCGTGGCAGACGGCCCTGGAAACAACGCTGAAGGACAAGGGCGCGAACGCCGCGACGGCGGCGAAGTGGCTCGGCGCGTGGTGGGAGACGGTGATGGGGAAGGCGGGGGTGGAGGGGAAAAAATAGGGACGTCTATTCCCGCAACCCCCGCCCCCGCCACGCGATAAGGCGTTTTTGGAGGGAGCGGTTCCACCGCTTTTTTCGCAGTGCGGTGCGGCGGTGGCGCGGGTCGTGGGCCAGGGCGGCAGCGTCGGCCAGGAGGGCGTCGAAGCGGGCCTCGTCCCCGGCGATCTTCTCGATGTCGGCACGGGTCATCCGGGCGAGGAGCGTGGAGACTTCGGTGTTCTGGTTCCAGTAGTGGTGGAAGCCCATCGGATCGGCGGCGACTCCATACGCCTGCTCACCGATCCAGGCGAGGGCGAATTGTTCCCCCCACTCCGGCTGCTCGTGGAAGTGGACGCTGAACCAGTCGGTGAGGCGCTGCGCTTCGAGCAGGAGCCGGGCCGCTTCCCGCGTGGCGCGGAAGCCGACGAGGCCGGAGTTGAACATCTTGAACCCGGGGGCCATCCCCGGCCACTCCGAGTCGGCGACGAGGGCGGACTCCCGCCGCAGGAAGCGGGCGAAGACGGGATAGAAGTCGTCCCCGACGAGGCCATCCAGATTGTGCATCACCCACGGGCGCGGACCGAGGTCGGGCATCGTTCCTTTTGCGCCGGGGAGGCCCCGGAAGTAGGTATCGGTGTCGGTGTAAAGGACGGGGCTCCCCTCGGGCGCGGAAAGGGCGTGGCGGAGGAGGACGGCAATTTTGACCCGATGCCGGTAGCCGACGGGGGCGCTCCCGGCGGCGACGTCGATGGCGGAGAGGGAATGGACGCGCGCGCCGGTGCCCGTGAAGGCCGCGGGCGCGTCGGTGTAGACGTCGATGACGGCATCGGGCAGCCGCGCCCGGATCGAGAGGACGGAGAGGAGGCCGGGCTTGCTGAAGCGTTCGCCGCCGTAGCAGTAGGTGAGGAACATCGGTCTCCGTTTTATGCCTTCCCGCACCGATCAGGGCGAGGGGTTTTTCATCTGCTTCAGAGCCGGATACTCCCGGACGACTTCCTCGTAAAGACGGTCGCCGGAGCCGGGGAGGCGGACGGTGAGGAGGCCGCCGAAGCGGATGGGAGCCGCACCCTCGGGGCCGTCGGTGGGGCGGCGAGAGAGGGCGTGGAGGAGGAGGAAGGGGCGGTGGAGGTTTTTCGCGGAGAGGGTGATGGAACTGCGGACGACGGTGTCCCAGCGGAGGTCGCTGCCGTGGAGGCGCGCCCCCGCGCGATAGGTGTTCGCCGACTTGGAGAGGGGCAACTCGGAGCGGGTCCATCGGGCCGATTCGAGCGCGGCGACGAGGTCAGCCTCGGTCTCGATGTTGACGCGGCGGGGGGCGGGGGCGGGCTTGAGGTAGGTGGGCGGGGTGTAGGTGTGGAGGCGGGCGTCGGGGTAGAAGGTGGCGGCGACGGCGTGGGCGGTGTACTCGACCGGGACGCGGGGATCGACAGGGCTTTGGACGACGAGAGTCCATTCGAGGGTGGCGCGGCTTTTGTTGCCGAGGGCGGCGAGGAGGGCGGGGGGCAGGGGCACGGGGAACCGCGCGACGGTCTTCGGCGGGAGGGCGTGGTCGATGAGGACGGAGACGGTGTCCGTCGGGCAGCCCAGGAGGGCGTCGATGTCGTCGGGACAGAAGCCGTGGCCGAGGAGGTAGTCGAAGCCCAGCGTGCTTTCTTCCCTGCCCTTGGCGCCGGGGACGGGATGGCGGCTGTGGTGGATGAGGAGGGCGCGGAGGAGGACGGGGGAGAGGCCCGGGTGGCGGCGGAGCAGTTCGGCGCAGCGGCGGACGACGAGGGGGGCGGCGAAGCTGGTGCCGTAGTCGAGGACGCGGAGGCCGGGCCGCGCGGCGACGAGGTGGAAAGGGGTCCGCTCGCACCCGCCGAAGGCGGCCAGGTCGGGCTTCACCTTCGCGCCTTCCCGGCCCGGGCCACGGCAGGAGTAGGCGATGGGATAACGTTCCCCACCGTACTCGCTGTAGGCGCCGACGGCCAGGGCGTTGACGGCGTCGGCAGGAGCCTGGATGCGGCCGAAGCCGGGCTCCTCCCCGTCGTTCCCGACGGCGACGATGGGGAGGAGGTCGTGGGCGTGGGCGAGGGTGTCGAGGGCGTAGGTGAGGCGGGAGAGGTTGTCGTCGGAGATCGGCCCCCGCGGGCCGAAGCTGATGTTGAGGAGGCGGACGCCCCGGGCGGGGAGGGTCGGGACGATCCGCTCCATCGCGTCGACGGCCTCGTAGAGATCGAGGTCGTCGGGGTCGGAGAGGGGGAAGACGCGGTAGCCGAGGAGGGAGAGGAGCGGCGCGGGGAGGGTGTCCCGCGCGGCGTGGGGATTGAGCGGGCCGTGGAGGAGGGCCCCGGCGACGGCGGTGCCGTGGGCGACGCAGTCGGGATGGGCAGGGACGGGCCAGGGGTCCTCCTTCGCGTCTTGTCCCTCCGAGGCGTGTCCGGCGAGGAGGGGGAGCCCGGGATCGAAGCCGCCGTCGAAGAGGGCGACGCGGACGGGGGCGGGCGGTGCGGGCGCGGGCGGCCTCGGCGCGGTGAGCATCGGCCCGGAGCGGAGGGCGGGGAAGGGGCCGAGGTCGAGGGTGCGGGCGGTCCGCAACGGGTTGTAGCCGCGCAGGAGGGCGAGGGTCTCCGGATCGAGGCGGAGGCTGACGAAGGCGGGGCCGCCGGGGTAGGGCCGGAAGCGGAGGGCTTTTCCTGCGACTTTGCCCAGGAGGGCGCGGAGATGGTCCTCCCGCGCGGCGGCGGAGAGGAGGGCGGGGTGGAGGACGAGCTCGACGCGGCCCCCGGCCCACGCCTCGGGGAAGGCGCCGGGGGCGATCCGCTCGTGCGGGGCAAGGAGGTCGATCCGCTCCAGGCGCTGGAGGTCTTCCTTCACCGGGCGGGGGAGGCTCCCTTCGCTCCGCTCCAGGACACGGCGGAGGCCGGTGAGGAAGGCCTCCTCCGCGGCGGAGACGAAGAGGAGCCGGGCCGCCGCGCTGACGGCCCCGGCGGCGACTTCCCGCCGCAGCCGAGCGGTGGGGGCGACGGCCCCCTCGCCGACGAGGGGGGCGCGCCAGAGCCGGGAGCCGACCTTCGCCGCGCCGGGGACGAGGGCGAGGAAGTGGTCGGGCTCGTGCGCGGCGGAGGGGTAGTCGGGATGGAGGCGGAGGGCGAGGACGGTCCCGGCGCCGTATTTGAGCGGCGGCGGGATGTCCCGCAGGAGGGCGTCGAGCCGTTCGAGGCCTTCCCAGAAGCGTTGCCGGACCTCGGCATAGGGGCGGAGCGGGGCGCGGGGGAAGGGGCGGGGGCGGCGCGCGGCGGTTTCGATCAACCGTTCGCCGCCGTTCAGAAGCGGGAGCGCGTCCTCTTTTTCCGGCGGGGTGGAGGCGGGGTGGAGGGGCGGGGAGCGGCGTGGCATGGAGGAGAGAAAAACATCGTCCTCTCCGTGTTATCGCCCAAATGGGTTATCAATGAAAGCGTAGAACAGGTGGAAAGGAGGGGAGAGATGAGGAAGCGGAATCCCCTGCCCTCCAGAACCCGTGTCAACCTAAATTGCTATAGATAGCTTAACGACCTCTTGCTTGTCTTCCGCCCCGCATTGGACTATCCTCGTGCTACCAAACCGCCGTGCCCGGCGTTTTCCCCTCCATCCCCCAAAAAACGGGTGAGGCGTTCTCACCCCCCTGAAATGCGTTCCGCATGACCCCGTCCGGGCACGGCCCTACACCCACAAAGCAATGAGCAAAGAGATCCTGTCGAAACTCGGTTGGTTGGCCGTCGCCGTCGGCGGCGCCGTGGCGCTAGGCGTCGTCGCCTTGACGCGCGGGGAGAGCATCAGCGCCCTCTGGCTGGTCACCGCCGCCGTCTGCACCTACCTCATCGCCTTCCGTTTCTACGGCCTCTTCATCGCGAAGCGGGTCATGCAGGTCGAGGCCGGGCGCGCCACCCCCGCCGTCCGCCGCAACGACGGCCTCGATTACGTCCCGACGAACCGCTACGTCCTCTTCGGCCACCACTTCGCCGCCATCGCCGGGGCCGGGCCGCTGGTCGGGCCGGTCCTCGCCGCGCAGATGGGCTACCTGCCGGGGACCCTCTGGATCCTGGCCGGGGTCGTCATCGCCGGGGCGGTCCAGGACTCGATGGTCCTCTTCCTCTCCACCCGCCGCGACGGGCGCTCCCTGGGCGACATGATCCGGTCGGAAATGGGGCCCGTGGCCGGGGGCATCGCCCTCGTCGGCGTCCTCCTCATCATGGTCATCATCCTCGCCGTGCTGGCCCTGGTCGTCGTGAAGGCGCTGACGAACAGCCCGTGGGGGACCTTCACCGTCGTCGCCACCGTCCCCATCGCCATCCTCATGGGCATCTACTGCCGCTTCATCCGTCCCGGCAAAATCGCCGAGATGAGCCTCATCGGCTTCGTCCTCCTGATGGGTGCCCTCCTCTACGGCCAAAACGTCGCTCAAAGCGCCGTCCTCGCCCCCCTCTTCACCTTCAAGGGAGAGCAGCTCGCCCTCATCCTCATTGGCTACGGCTTCTTCGCATCGGTCCTGCCCGTGTGGCTGCTGCTGGCGCCGCGCGACTACCTCTCCACCTTCCTGAAGATCGGCACCATCCTCGGCCTCGCCCTCGGCATCGCCGTCGTCATGCCCCACCTGCAGATGCCGCCCCTCACGAAGTTCATCGACGGCACCGGCCCCGTCTTCGCCGGGCACCTCTTCCCCTTCCTCTTCATCACCATCGCCTGCGGCTCCGTCTCCGGCTTCCACGCCCTGATCTCCTCCGGCACCACGCCGAAGATGGTCGAGAACGAGAACCAGATCGCCTTCATCGGCTACGGCGGGATGCTGATGGAAAGCTTCGTCGCCATCATGGCGATGACCGCCGCGTGCGTGATCGACCCCGGCGTCTACTTCGCCATGAACAGCCCCGCGGCGCTGATCGGCACCGACGCGGAGCACGTCGCCGCCGTCGTCTCCTCCTGGGGCTTCACCGTCACCCCGGACATGTTGACGGAGACGGCGAAGAACGTCGGGGAAAAAACGATCCTCTCCCGAGCGGGGGGAGCGCCGACCCTCGCGGTCGGCATGTCGCAGATCTTCTCCAACGTCCTCGGCGGGACAGCCACGATGGCCTTCTGGTACCACTTCGCCATCCTCTTCGAGGCCCTCTTCATCCTCACCGCCGTCGATGCCGGGACGCGGGCCTGCCGCTTCATGGTCCAGGACATGGTCGGGAGCGTCGTCCCCTCATTCCGCAACACCCGCTCCTGGCCCAGCAACTTCGCCGCCACCGGCGTCGCCGTCGCGATGTGGGGCTACATCCTCTACGCCGGGACCATCGACCCGCTGGGCGGCATCAACACCCTCTGGCCCCTCTTCGGCATCGCCAACCAGATGCTGGCGGGCGTGGCGCTGATTCTCTGCACCGTGGTCCTCTTCAAGATGAAGCGGCAGCGTTACGCCTGGGTCCCCGCCCTCCCCGCCGTCTGGCTCCTGGTCTGCACCCTGACCGCCGGGTGGCAGAAGGTCTTCGACCCGAGTCCGGCCATCGGCTTCCTGGCCCACGCCCATAAATTCGGCACCGCCCTGGCCGACGGGAAGATCCTGGCCCCGGCGAAGAGCCTCGACCAGATGCATCAGGTCGTGACGAACGATTATGTCGACGCCGCCCTGGCGACGGCGTTCCTCGGCGTCGTCGTCTCCATGCTGATCTACGGTATCATTGCGATCCGGAAAGCAGCCCTGGCCGACAAGCCGACCGCCATCGAAGTCGGCGCCCCCGCCGCCGCACCGGAGGCGAGTCATGCTTAAGCTCGGCATCGACATCAAGGCCGTGTTCGACCGCGTCCAGGAGACCGGTCGGCTGATGGTCGGCGTGCCCAGCTACGACCGCTACGTGGAACACCGGAAGACGACCCACCCCGACTTGCCGGTCATGTCGTACCGGGAGTTCTTCTGCGAGAGGCAGGACAGCCGGTACGGCGGGGGGAGCAGCGGGAATTTTAAATGCTGCTAGAACGTGTCATGCACCTTGAGGAGGCCGCGGAGGAAGTCCTCCCTATTTCTTCTCCACACGAATATCGGCAATCCAGCAAAGACCGACCTTGGGGAACTCTAAAAACAAATTGCATGCATCCGGGATATATTCGGGGGGGAACGTAATCGGCACCGTGTATTCATGCCATCCCGAGGAAATCTCGATGGGCGTTTGCTCCCCAAAGAATTGATAAGGCGGCGCGGTCGTCCGGACATAGGTCGCAATGGAGACCGATCCTGACGCCCGTGCCCAATATTTAATGAGATACGTCGTATTGGGGGTGAACTGCGGCTTGTTTTGATAAAACTGCAGCAACCCACTCCTCACGGTCACCTTCACCGCCGTCTGTCCCGGATTCGGGCCTTCCGGAACAAACTCGCAGAGGCCTTTCTCCTTATCGGTGGGATAGACAGCCCAAGCTTCGCCGCCGCGCTCAAAATTGGAATTGCGGAGCACCCCCGCCAACGTCAATCCCGGGGGGACTCCCGGGGAGATCGTGACAATCTTGCCATCGGGCCCCGTATCCGACGCCGCCGCCTTCAATGACGCCTGCGCCTCATCGGCGGAAGCCGTCTTCACCCCCAGCATCACGAGCACGGTTGCCGCCACCTGCTTCCCCTCCATCCGAACACCCGCGGAGTTGTAATGATAGGTGTCGGTCCAATACACGGATCGGTCCAACGGATTCATGAGCGCAAACAAATCGTCGACCGGGATACCGCTCTCCTTCATCACCCTGGCGGCGATCTCATTGAGCACCTGAGCCTTCTCGCTGAGGGTTGGATCGGTGAGAGGGGTCGAGGAGGCCCACACGATCTTCGCCCCCCGTCCCTTTTCCTTCAGCAAGGCCACGGTTGCCCGTAATCCTTTTTCCCATTCGGCAGGATCGTCATGGAGGCTATGGAGGCCGTTATTAAGCTGAATGACCTTGTAGTCGTACGATTCCAAGATGACGGAGAG
>CAISZB010000577.1 GCA_903889845.1 uncultured Verrucomicrobium sp.
GTAGGGACGCGTCTTTCTCCCCGCGCCGTATCAGAGCAGGGAGGCGTTGGAGGGCGGCACGCCCTCCATTCGTTCAAACGCGCGGATCGCCTCCAGCTGTACAGGGAAGCGAAGCGATTGTACCCTGCCCCGAAGGGCATTACCTATAATTTCGCGTCCCCTTACTCCAACCGCACGAAATCCCCCCACGCCGCCTTCATCGAGGCGAAGGCGAGGTCCTCGACGTTTACCTCCTCCTTGCGGCGGAGGAGGATTTCCAGCACTTCGTCCCGGGGATGGGCGTTGTCCAGGGCTTGCGAATCGACCCGGGCGACGAAGAAGAAGTCGAGCACCGGGTAGAGGATGCCTTTGTAGGGATAGTGGTTTGGGTGGGAGGCCAGGAAGCGGAGTGCCCCGATCTCGACCCCCGTCTCCTCCCAGACCTCGCGGCGGGCGGCGACCTCGGCCTGTTCCCCCATGTCGATGAAGCCGCCGGGGATGGCCAGCATCCCCTTCGATGGCTCCTTCTGGCGGCGGATGAGGAGAACGCGCTCCTGCGGATCGACGACGAAGACGGCGGCGGCGATGGCCGGGTTGAAGTGATAGACCAGGTTACACGCGGCGCAGGTGAAGAGCGCCCCGTTCGCTCCCGGGGGCACCGCCGCACCGCAGCGGGGGCAATGGAGGAAGAAGCTCGCGGAGAGGGGATGGAACTCGGGGCTCATCGCCTCTCTCCGCGGGATGCTTCGTTGCGCGCTTACGCGATGGCCGCGAGGAGGCGCGGCAGGAGGTCGGCGATTTTGACCCGCTCCTGCTTCATCGAATCGCGGTGGCGGAGGGTGACGGTGTCGGTCTGCCCGGCGTAGTCGCCTTCCTTTGCGCCTTCCAGCGTCTCGAAGTCGATCGTGACGCCGAAGGGGACCCCGGCCTCGTCGATCCGGCGGTAGCGGCGGCCGATGGCCCCGCTCTCGTCGTAGGTGATCGCCATGTGGGGGCGGAGGAGTTCCTGAACGGCCTTCGCCTTCGCGACCAGTTCCGGCTTGTTTTTCAACAGCGGGAAGACGCCGACCTTGATCGGCGCGATCTTCGGCGAGAAGCGCATGACGACGCGGATTTCCTCGTTCCCCTTCTCGTCGGTCGTCTTCTCCTCGGCGTAGGCCTCGCAGAGGACGGCCAGCAGGCAGCGGTCGGCCCCGGCGCTCGGCTCGACGACGTGGGGGATGAAGCGCTCCTTCGTCTCCTCATCGAAGTAGTCGAGGGACTTGCCGCTCGCGTTCTGGTGCTGCGTCAGGTCGTAATCGGTCCGGTAGGCGATGCCTTCCAGCTCCTGGATGCCGAAGGGGAATTCGTATTCCAGGTCGTAGGTCTTCTTCGAGTAGAAGGCCCGGTCCCCGTCCTTCACGTCGAGGATGTGGATCTTCGCGCGGGGGATGCCGATTTCCTCGTACCACTTCAGGCGGTCCTCCAGCCACTGGTCGCAGAGGGCCATGCCCTGCTCCGGCTTGCAGAAATATTCGATCTCCATCTGCTCGAATTCGCGGGAGCGGAAGATGAAGTTGCGGGGGTTGATCTCGTTGCGGAAGGCCTTCCCGATCTGGGCGATGCCGAAGGGGAGCTTCTTGCGGGAGACCTCCAGGACGTTCTTGAACTGGACGAAGATCGCCTGCGCCGTCTCCGGCCGGAGGTAGGTCTTCGCCTCCTCGTTCTGGAAGGGCCCGATGAAGGTCTGGAAGAGGAGGTTGAACTGGCGCGGCTCGGTCAGTTCCCCGCCGCATTCGGTGGGGCACTTGCTCGGCTTGAGGCCGCAGACGGCGCCGGCCAGTTGGTCGGCCCGGTAGCGGCCCTTGCAGGTCTTGCAGTCGACGAGGTCGTCGGAGAAGCCCTTTTCGTGGCCGCTGGCCTGCCAGACGGCGCGGTTCATGAGGATCGCGCCGTCGAGGCCGACGATGTCGTCCCGCAGGCGGGTCATCGACTTCCACCAATGGTCCTTGATGTTCCGCTTCAGCTCCGCGCCGAGGGGGCCGTAGTCCCAGACGCCATTGAGGCCGCCGTAGATTTCGGACGACTGAAAGATGAAGCCGCGCCGTTTGCACAGGGCGACGATCTTTTCCATAAGCTGGTTTTCCGCCATAAAGAACGTGTAGGGTAGGCTCCGCGTGGACAAAATGGAAGAAACAAAACCGGACCCCCGCCCTCCGGAGGGGCAGCCGAGCGAGGAACGGAAAGCTCCCGACGGCCATCCCCACGGTCTCGGCGCCTTCTCGCACGAGGTGGTGGACCATATCCTCTGCTTCGGCCGCGCGGCGGAGCACGCCACCGTGGTCGCCACGCAGCAGACCTGGACGCGCTTCCAGCGGTTCCTGGCCGGCCTGGGCCTCTCCTCGGTCGGGGCGGTCTGCGTCGCCGTCCTCGCCGTCGTCCTCGTCCTCCGCTTCTACGGCCTCCCGCCTCAGGTGAAGGACTACGTCCTGAAGGAGCTGGAGCGGCGGGGCATCGCCGTCTCGGTCGACCGCCTCCTCCTCGACCCCACCGGGGCGATCCTGGCCGACCGCCTCTCCCTCTTCCGCACCACGGACCGGCAGGACCTCCTCCTCCAGGTCGATCAGGTCCGCCTCGGCATCGCCTGGTTTTCCTGGTGGCGGGGGGAGCCGTTCCTCCAGAGCGCCGCCGTCCGCAACGCCTCCGTCCACTTCCCGTTGAGCCCCGACAGCACGGTGAACCTGACGCAGGTGAACGCCCGCGTCGACTGGATCCAGGGGGGGAAGGGCATCCTGATCCGGGAGGCCCAGGCGCGGCTCCTCAACCTCCTCTTCGACGTCCGGGGGACGATCATGATCGACGGGCCGCTGCCCGCGCGGAAATCGGCCACCAATGCCGACGCCCGGACGCGGCTCGACGCCGTGTGGCAGAAGATCGTCGCCGCCGCCGACGACTTCGACACGCAGCACCCGGTACCGGTGCGGATCGATTTCTCCCTCGCCACCTCGGCGCCGGAGAAGGCGTCCGCCCGCGCCCTCGTCTCCGCGCGGAATCTGCGGTGGCGGGGCGTCCTGCTGAACGAGCTCGTCGCCGGGGCCGAACTTCGCGACGGCGACGTTTCCCTCTCCGAATGCCGGCTGAAGTTGGCCCGCGGGGAGGCGACTGTCTCCGGCGAGGCCAACCTGAACGACCGGACGGCCGATCTCGAATTCTACAGCAACCTCGACTTCACCCCGCTCGCCTCGGCCCTCGCGCCGCAGGTTTCCGGGATCGTCGGGCAGCTCCGCTTCGACGACCTCCCCGTCGTCAGCGGCCGGGCGACGGCCTCGTGGAAGGACGCCCTGGCCCTCAACGTCCAGGCCGACGTCGATTGGGAAAACTTCGTCTGCGGCGGTACCAGCTACGACCGCCTCATCATCCCCGTGGCCTACGACGGGCAGCGCTTCTTCGTCCCGGAGGCCCGGCTGGAGGTGCGGGGCGGCGGGAAGGGGACGTGCAGCGTCCTCTGGAACCGGGGCAGCGAGGAATCGGGCACGCCGCCCACGATCCGGGGGAAACTCGCCTCCAACATCGATCCGACGGTCTTCTACGGTCTCCTCGGTCCCGGCCTCGACGCCTTCCTGGGCAGCCTCTGGTTCGAGGGGCCGAAGAGCGCCCCCGTCCTCGCGGCGACGCTGGAGGGGGCCTCCGCCGACTTCCACGACTGGCTTGTCTCCGGCCAGCTGAAGGTCGGCAAGTGCCAGTACAAGAAGATCCCCTTCGAGTCCGTCGATGCCCAGTTCA
>CAISZB010000578.1 GCA_903889845.1 uncultured Verrucomicrobium sp.
ATGCCGACGCCGGTCACCGCACCGACGACGCCGGTCAGGATCAGGAAGAACTTCGAGTAGCCCCGCAGCTTGTCGATCCAAGCCCGGCGCCCCTCGGCATCGACGATCTTCAGCCCCTTCGCCTCGGCCATCGGGAGGAAGAAGCCGCCGCCGATGGCGAAGTGGGAGATCGAGACATGGAGGATGGCGATCATGCCGATCACCCATCCGGACCCGATGATCGGGACAATCCAAGCGGGGTAATTCATAGGGCGGGAGAAGGAGAAGGAAGAGGGTTAATGGACGGCGGGCAGGACGGCGTAACCGATGATCGTGGTGACGACGAGGATGGCCAGGACCAACAGGCCGAAGTAGGTGGCGAGGCGGCCCCGCACCCCCGCCTTGCTCTCCCCGTCGAAGAGCGGGATGAGGGTCCAAAGGACCAGGCCGAGGGTGAAGACGAAGAGGCCGAAGAACTCCCCGAACTCCCCCGAAATGAATTGCCCGAAGAGCTTCAGCGTCTCGAAGGAACTCATGAAGTACCACTCGGGATGGATGTCGAGGGGGGCGGGCTTCAGCGCGTCGGCGGCATCGCCGAGGCCCCAGGGGAAGAGCGCCGCGAGGAGGGCCAGGACGTTGAGCGCGATCAGCCACATCGCGAGGTCCTTCATCGCGAAGTTCGGGAAGAAGGGGACCGTCCGCCGCTCGGCGATCGGCTTCTTTTCCTCCGACTCCGGGATCGACATGCCGTGCTTCTGCACCAGGACGAGGTGGAAGACCATCAGCGGGACGAAGAGCGCCGGGAGGATCACGACGTGGAGGGCGAAGAACCGGGAGACCGTGTAGGAGCCGATCTCCGGCCCGCCCCGGATCATGTCGGAGATCCACGGCCCGAGGCCCGGGATCACCTGGGGGATCGCCAGGCCGACCTTCGTCGCGAAGTAGGAGAGCTCGTCCATCGGGAGGAGGTAGCCGCTGAAGCCGAAGACGAGGAGGAGGACGAAGAGGACGACTCCCGACCACCACCCGAACTCGCGCGGCTTCCGGTACGCCTTCATGAAGTAGGCGGAGAACATGTGGACGAAGGCCGAGGCGATCATCAGCGTCGCCCCCCACGAATGGGCCGACCGGATCAGCCAGCCGAACTTCACGTCGTAGGTGATCTGCCGGACCGACTCGTGCGAGCTTTCGCCCGGACGGTAATAGAGGAGGAGCAGCACCCCAGAGAAGCACATCACCAGGAAGAAAAAGAGCGTGATCCCGCCCCAGTAATACCAGAACGAATGCTGATGCTCCGGGACCCGCTTCTTCATCCCGAGGGCGAGGAGCGAGCCGACGTCGAGCCGCTCGTCGACCCACCCGTAGAGGCGGCCGGCAACGGAATCGGGACGGAACGGGGCGGGTTTAGGAGCGGCGGACGACGAGTTTTCCATCGGTAATCTCGACAAGGTAGAGGGTGAGCGGTTTCGGGGGCGGGCCGGAGATGTTGCCCCCCGTGCGAGGGTCGTAGACCCCGCCGTGGCAGGGGCAGAAGATGCGCTTCTCCGCGGGCTCGTACTGCGGCGTGCAGCCCAGGTGAGTGCAGACGGCGCTGAGGGCCGTCCACGTGTCGTCCTCATGATGGATGAGCATCGCGGGGGCGGAGCCGAACTTGAAGAGGAGCGCCGCGTTCTTCGGCAGGTTCAGCGCGTCGGGCAGCGTCACCTCGTTCACCGCGCCGACCGACGCGGCCTGCTCGATGGGGGAGGCGAGGTAGCGGTAGACCGGATAGCCGATCGCACCCGCGTAACAGGCGCCGAGGGCCGCCGCGGCGACCTTGATGAAGGCCCGGCGCTCCAGCGGCCCGGGGATCGCCTCGTCGTCGGGTTCGGGATGGGGGGGATTCTCGACAATCTCAGACATAACGTTCCTCCGTCGGCTTCGCCCCGCGCAGGACGGCGATCAGCCAGCCGACGCCGATCAGTCCCAGGACGAGCGAGACCACGAAAAGCACGACGACCGTCCAGTTGGTATTCACCGGGCTCAGCCACACATCGAAGCCCTTCGCGGCCAGCGTGAGGTCGCGAACCCCCTCCCGGATCAGGACGTAGGAGGCGACCGCGAGGGTCGCGGCCAGGGAGGCGAAGAGGCCCTTCGCCAAGGTCAGGCTGCCGGGACAGGCCTGAATCCCCACCGCGGCGACGGCGGCCAGGACGACGAAGGCGACCCAGGCGCAGAGCAGGACCTTATAGTACACCGAAGCGAGGAGCCCCTCGCGGACGAAATCGGGCTGGGTATTGAAGGCCCACAGGCCGACTCCCGCCAGGACGACGAGGGCGGCGAGGCCGACCCGCCCGCCCTGGACGCGGAGGAAGGTCTTCACGTCTTCCGGCAGGTTCCGCTTCGCCGAATAGAGGGCGGAGCCGATCGCCCCGAAGCCGACCGAGCCGACCATGATCATGGCGAAGCGGGGCCACTTCGTCGGATCGAAGGGCGGGAGATGGGCCCCCGTCGGGTTCGCGTCGTACATCGCGGGCCAGACCTCGGGCCGGAGCATCAGGGTCATCGCCGTCGCATAGACGTGACCGACGTACTCGATGACGGCCAGGGCGGCGAGGCCCCAGATCCACCACGGCTTCCGTTCGACGGCCAGCTTCGAGACCCGGTAGAGGAGGAAATAGGCGACGATCACCGCCAGGACGACGCTGAGCCAGATCGGCCCGATCAGGACCGTGCCGGTGTAGACCGCCCGCCCGTAAAGAACCTGGACGAAGAGAAGGGGCGGAATGCCGAGGTTGATGACGTAGGTCATCACGATCGTGAGCCGCGTCGCCACGACGCCCGAGGCGGAAACGAGGAGCCGGTCGGGCTCCGACCGCATCTGGCCGAGGAAGTTCCAGACCGTCGCCAGGAGGAGGCCCCCGATCAGGAGGTGAAGGGCGGCGAAGTGGAGCGTCAGCGTCAGGTCATGGAAGACCTTGAAGAGCCAGACCGGCGCCGGAAGCGGGATCGGATCGATGGCAGGAAATGACGAGGCCTGAACAATTGAGGCGAGAACGGGGACGTTCATTCAACGCCGTACTAAGCATGGATCACCCCCGCAAAGGAATGTGGCAAAATGCCACACTGCGGCACCCTTGACGGACTTCGCCTAGAAAGAAGCAACGAAGCAGACCGCCCCGTATCCTTCCAGCCCGAAGGGGTGGCCGCAAAGCGACCAACGCAGCCCGCCGGAATTCGTGGACAGACCCTAGACCTTCTTCTCCGCCGCCGCGATGATCGCGATGAAGGCGGCGGCGTCGGGGGCTTCCATCAGGGCCTGACGGAGCTTCGCTTCCTTCAGGATGCGGGCCAGGCCGCCGACGACGCTCAGGTAATCCGTCGCCATCCGTTTCGGCGTCCCGATGGTGAAGAGAAGGTGGACGATCTGGTCGCAGCTTTTGAAGTGGACCCCCTCGGGGCTCCGCCCCACGGCCAGGACCATCGCCTTGATGTGGTCGGTGCGGGCGTGGGGGAAGGCGATGCCGTTGCCCAGGCAGGTCGTCTCCACCTGTTCCCGGGCCTCCAGCTCGTTGTAGAAGCCTTCGAACGAGGTGACGGCAGGATTCTCCCGAAGCAATTCGGCGACTTCCTTAATGGCACCCGTCCCATCGGTGCTCTTCAACTGAAGGTTGACCTGCCCAAGTTTGAGGAGGTCGCTAATCAGCATAGCGTCGGGCCGACGGCCTCGTTCTCCGAGAAACCGGGCGTTCCGAAGGATGATCACTCATATTATAAGAGACGGGACAGGGTCGAATTCTCCCGGTTCCCCGGGGGTTGTCAATGCGTCAAACAGTCCACCCAACCCTCACTCCCCTCGGCTTTAGCATACCTCCGTCAGAGCCGAGACGCCACTCCAGCGGAGTTTTTCGCGCAAAATATGGAAAAAATCGCGCTCTTTGAGGAAGGCAAAATTGACGGGACTCCGGGCCGTCTCGACCTCGATCGTGTCCCCGGCATGGATGACTCCGGCCGAGGTGCCGTCATAATGCAGGGTCAGGTATTTATCCTGGGGCGGGACCGTGAGGCGGACGGAGGCCCCCCCGGCCAGGAAGAGGCCGCGGTTGCTGAGGGTGTGGGGGCAGATCGGGTTGATGAAGATGCCGTTGGCCTCCGGTGTCAGGATCGGCCCCCCGGCGGCGAGGGAATAGGCGGTGGAGCCGGTCGCCGTGGCCAGGATGAGGCCGTCGGCAATGTACTCGTTCACGAAGGCCCCGCCCGCCTCGACGCGGATTAGCGCCATCCGGGAGCCGCCCCGGCTCAGGACGATCTCGTTGAGGGCGCAGGGAATCTCGAACCGCTTTTTTCCGGCCCGGACCCGGACGAAGAGGGGAAACCGGGGGGAAATGCGAAGGCGGGACTCCAGGATGGCGGAGAAGACGGTCCCCAACTCGTCCCGGCGCAGGGCCGTGAGGAAGCCGAGCCGCCCCAGGTTGATGCCCAGGAGCGGGACCGAAGAAGGGTAGGTCTGATGGACCACGCGGAGCAGGGAGCCGTCCCCGCCGATGACGAGGAGGAGGTCGACCTTCTGCGCCAGCTCCGGCAGGGGGAGGCCGACGGGCTTCGGCAACCGGGCCATTTTCCCGGTCTCTTTCCCCCTGGTTTTCGCCTTGGCCTTGGTCTTGCCGGTGAAAATCCGGACCGTCTCCGCGTCGTAGAGGAGGGTGAGGCCGAGCTCGGCCGCCTGCTGGTGGAGTTGCAGGACCACGGCTGCCGCGCCTGGTTTCGTCTGGTTGGCAACAACTCCGATTTTCATGGGATGGGCAAGAAGCTAGCCGTTTTTTGGAAGGTGGGAAATAAATAGGAGCGGGACGCGGCGGGAAGGCATGTTCATGGCGCCTTCTCCTGCACCCACAGGTATTCCTGGTTCCCGTCCGTCCCCTTCAGCGTGGAGGGGATCACCCCCCGATCGACGACGCCGGAGAAGGTTTCCGCCGCCCAGGCCCGCAGCCCGGCGACGACCCGCTCCCGCACCGCCTCATCCCGGACGATGCCTCCCTTCCCCACCTCCCCCCGCCCCGCCTCGAACTGGGGCTTGATGAGGAAACAGGCGATCCCCCCGGAACGGAGGAGTGGGATCACGGCGGGCAGGATCAGCCGCAGGGAGATGAAGGAGAGATCGCCCACGGCGAGGTCGAAGGGGTAATTGCCGGGAAAATCGTCCGGCTTCAGGGCGCGGGCGTTGACCCCCTCGCGGGCATCGACCCGGGCGTCCGACCGGATGCGGTAATGGAGCTGGTTCGTCCCCACGTCGATCGTGACGACGCGCCGCGCCCCGTGCTGGAGGAGGCAATCGGTGAACCCCCCCGTCGAGGCCCCGACGTCGAGGCAGCAGGCCCCGGAGACCGGCAGGGCAAAGTGCTTCAGCGCCCCTTCGAGCTTGTGGCCGCCGCGCCCCACATACTTGTCCCCTCCCCGGACCTCCACCACAGCATCGGGAAGGACGGCCTGGGAAGCCTTCTCCCCCCGGTGACACCCGATCCAGACCTGCCCGGCCAGGATCGCCCGCTGCGCCTTCTCCCGCGACTCGCACAGCCCCCGTTCGACGAGGAGTTGATCGAGCCGGAGTTTCTTCACCCAGCGATATTATCGCGGGGAAGGGCGTTGGCGAGGGCGAAGCCGCAGGGGGCGCGAAGTTATGGGTACAGCCCTTCGGGACCGGGTACAATCGCTTCGCTTCCCTGTACAGCTGGAGGCGACCCGCGCGTTTGAACGAATGGAGGGCGTGC
>CAISZB010000579.1 GCA_903889845.1 uncultured Verrucomicrobium sp.
GATTGGGCGGGGAAGGCTCCCGGGGCTCCCTTCAATTCAAGCAAATCGAAGGGACACGCGGTCCTCGACTGGAACGCCTACTTCACGCGGAACCTCCTCCACGCCCTGCCGATTGCGAATCGCTTCGACTATCCCCTCCGCCCGCCCGACGGCGCGGGGGCCGCGATTGCGAAGCCCTTCGCCGCCGGAGGCCATGCCGGGGAGGATTGGAACACCGCTCCCGGCGACGCCGACCTGGGGGAGCCGGTCTATTCCCCCGCCGACGGCTGGGTCGCGCTGGCCCTCGATTTCCAGAGCGCCTGGGGGAAGGTCGTCCTGGTCGATTATCGGCTCTCCCCTGGTTCCTCCCCCGCCGCCGTCGAGATGATGTTCGCCCACCTGGGCCGGATCGACGTGAAGCCGCAGACCTTTGTCCGGCGCGGGCAGCCGATCGGGACGGTCGGCAATGCCGACGGGGTCTATCAGGCCCACCTCCACTGGGAGGTGCGGAACCGCCTCGGCCTCGGTCTCGGCGGGGCCTATGCCGACGACCTTGGACCGTGGCTCAATCCTTCCGACTTCGTCGCCGCCCGGCGCGGGGACAACCGGACCGGCCCTGAGGCGATGACGAAGGCGAAGCGGCTCCCGGAGGGGGAGTGGGAGAAATGGGGAGGAGATTGATCTATATTGATCTAACTTATTAATTCTTGATCTTTTGCGGGGTTAATGAGATGAAACGGTTTAACGTAAAAAGAAGAGACCGCGCATTCCGATCATGAATAGGCCCAGAGTCCTGGTGGTGGACGATAATCCCATGAATCTGAAGCTCGTCTCCGACGTGCTTTCCTGCAATGGGTACGAGATCCTGGGGGCCGCCGACGCGGAGCAGGCCCGGGAGGCGATCCGGCAGACTCCGCCCGCCCTGATCCTGATGGACATCGCCCTGCCGGGCATGGACGGGTTGGAGCTGACCCGCCTCCTGAAGGCCGACGAGTCGACCCGCTCCATCGTCATCGTGGCGCTGACCGCCTTCGCGATGCGGGGGGATCAGGAGAAGGTCCTGGCCGCCGGATGCGACGGTTACCTGACGAAGCCGATCAGCACTCGCAGCCTGGCCGGGCAGGTCGCCAGCTATCTCTCCTCCGAAAAGGCCGTCGAGCCGACCGGGGACAAGATGAAGATCCTCGTCGTCGAGGACAACCCCACCCACCTGAAGCTGGCCTGCCACGTGCTGGAGGCGGAAAACCTGGTGAACGGCGTGAGCGACGCGGAGCAGGCTTTCCGGGAGGCGAAGAAGAACAAGCCCCACCTCATCCTCCTCGACCTCGTCCTGCGCGATACGAACGGCCTCGACCTGGCGCGCAAGCTCAAGGCCGACCCGGAGACGCGGGACATCCTGATCGTCGCCGTGACGAGCTATCCCGACCGCTTTTCCAAGACCCAGGCCTTGGAGGCCGGATGCGACGCCTTCCTGCTGAAGCCGATCAGCACCCGCGAGCTTTCCAAGCAGCTGGCTGCCGAGATGCAGCGCAAGCAGCCGGCGTAGCTTATTTCTCCCGCCCGTCCGTCGCCTTCCGCACCGCCCAGATCACGATTAGGATCAGCGGAAGGACGACGAGGAGGACGAAGGGGCGGCTGCGCAGCAGCGGCGCGCGCATCCCCAGGCGGGAGAAGACGAAGAGGCCCCCGGCAATTAGCGCAAGGCCCGTCAGGAGGCGGAAGAGGGCGGCCATGGCTTCCCTTAAGTCTAGCGCGGGAAGCGCCGTTCGACCTCGGCGACGACGTCGGCGGGGAGGACGCATTTCTCCGGCCAGCCGCGCGTGTAGCCCTCGCCGGGGAGCTTTCGCGTGGCGTCGAAGCCGAGGTGGCTCCCGATGTTCGGCGTCGTCACGGCGTGGTCGAGGGCGTCGCAGGGGCCCTTGGTGAATTGGGTGTCGCGCTGGGGGTCGATGTTCGCGCAGAGGTGGAAGAGGACGTCGGAGGTGTTCCGGACATCGACGTCGGCATCGACGACGACGATCAGCTTCGTGAACATCATCTGTCCCATCCCCCACAGGCCGTGCATGATCTTGTAGGCCTGGTAGGGGTACTGCTTCTTGATGCTGACGAAGACGAGGTTGTGGAAGACCCCTTCGGCGGGGAGGGCGATATCGACGATCTCCGGGAAGTTCATTTTGAAGACCGGCAGGAAGAGATCGACGCTGGCGGTGCCGAGGTAGAAGTCCTCCATCGGCGGCTTTCCGACGATGGTGGCGGGGTAGAGGGCGTCCTTCCGGTGGGTGATGCAGGTGACGTGGAAGGTCGGGTAGGGATCGACCGGGGTGTAGAAGCCGGTGTGGTCGCCGAAGGGGCCCTCGGGCCGGAGCGGCTCGGCGGGATCGACGTAGCCCTCGATGACGAAGTCGGAATCGGCGGGGACTTCGAGGTCGCAGGTCTCGCACTTCACCATGGGGATCGCCTTCTTGCGGACGAATCCGGCGAGGAGCAATTCGTCGAGGCCGTCGGGGAGGGGGGCCGTGGCGGCGAAGGTGAGGGCGGGATCGCCGCCCAGGCAGACGGCGACGGGCATCCGGGTGCCGGTCTCGTAATAACGCTTCCCGTGGCGGGCGGCGACCTTGTGGGTCTGCCAGTGCATTCCGGTGGTCCACCCGTCGTAGACCTGCATCCGGTACATGCCGATGTTCCGTGCCCTGGTGTCGGGATCGCGGGTGTAGACGTTCGGCAGGGTGAAGAAGGGGCCGCCGTCGGCGGGCCAGCATTTCAGGACGGGGAGGAGGTCGAGGCCGGGGCCACCGTCCTTCGCGTGGAGGATGACTTCCTTGCACGGGCCGTCCTTCACGCGGGCGGGGCGGGTGTGGACGAGGTCGATGCCGTTGCGGACCAGGTCCCAGGCCTCGCGGAGGGAGGTGGGGGGCTTGGCTTTGACGATGGCCCCGATCTGGGCCTCGATGGCGCGGTGGTCCTCGACGCCCAGGGCGAGGCTCATCCGGCGGCGGGAGCCGTAGGCGTTGATGAGGACGGGGAAGGCGGAAATCGTTCCGTCGGCCAGGCGGGGCCTTTCGATCAGCAAGGCTTTGCCTCCATGGGGGCTCTTCATTTCCCGATCGGCGAGGGCGGTGATCTCCAGATCGACGGAGACGGGCTCGGCGATGTGGACGAGTTCGCCCTCGGCTTCGAGCCGGTGGGCGAAGGCGGACATGGAGGCGTAGGCCATAGCTAGATGCCCGAGCCGTCTTTTTCCGGCGTCGGGAGGTGGAGGCCGCACTCCCGCTTGAGGCCGAAGAAGCGGGTTTCCTCCTCGGTCATCCCTTCGCCCAGCTTCCGCGTGGTGTGGGTGTCCCCGATCGAGACGTAGCCCTGTTCCCAAAGGGGATGATAGGGGAGGTCGTGCTTCGTGAGGTAGAGGTAGACGTCCTTGTCGGTCCAGTCGACGATGGGGTGGACCTTGAGGAGGTTGTTCTGGACGGCGAGGACGCCGAGGCCCTTGCGCGTCGAGGCCTGCTGCCGCCGCAGCCCGGCGAGCCACGCCCACGCGCCCAGGTCGGCGAGGGCGCGCTGCATCGGCTCGACCTTGCGGATCGCGTTGTATTCGGTGATCCCTTCGACGCCCTTCTCCCACAGGAGGCCGTGGCGGGCCTCCATCCAGGCGGGGGAGAGGGGGGCGCTGTAGATTTTCACGTTCAGCTTCAGCCGCGCCGCGAGGGTATCGACGAACTGGTAGGTTTCGGCGAAGTGGTAGCCGGTGTCGATGAAGATGACCGGGATGCCGGGGGCGACCTGCGTCGCCAGGTGGAGGGAGACGGCGGCCTGCGCGCCGAAGCTGGAACTGAGGACGAGGCGCTCCCCGAAGGTCGCGACGGCCCAGGCGGTCCGCTCCTCCGCGGTCTTCGCGGCGAGGACGGCTTCGGCTTCGGCGAGGTCGAGGTTCAGCGGAGCGAAGAGGGGGGCGGCGGCAGTCACGGGAGGGGAGAGATGGATATTCTACTTGTTCGATAGACGTTTAAATTGGCGATTGTCAAACGGCGTCCGGATGCCCAACGTAACTCGGATGACTCATTTGGACAAACTCGAAGCGCAGAGCCTCTTCATTCTCCGCGAGGCCTATCATGCGTTCAAGAAGATTGCGATGCCCTGGTCGATGGGCAAGGACTCCAACGTCCTCATCTTCCTCTCGAAAAAGGCGTTTTGCGGCCATATCCCCTATCCCCTCCTCCACATCGACACGACGTACGAGTTTCCCGAGATGCTCGAATTCCGCGACTGGGCGGTGAAGCAGTACGACCTCGACCTGATCGTGAAGATCAACGAGGAGGCCCGCGCCCGGGGCGTCGGCTACGAGACCCACGACCCCGTCACCGTCACGCACGAGTTGAAAACCGTCGCCCTCCAGCAGGCGATGGCGGAGCACGGTTGGCACGGCCTCATCACCGGCATCCGCCGGGACGAGGACTCCACCCGGGCGAAGGAGCGCTATTTCTCCCCCCGCAACGCCGACTTCGAGTGGGACTACAAGGACCAGCCGCCCGAGTTCTGGAACCAGTTCACGACGACCGTGAAGCCGGGCGAGCACGTCCGCATCCAGCCCCTTCTCGACTGGAGCGAGGTCGATATCTGGTCCTACATCAAGAGGGAGAACATCCCCGTGCCGAAGCTCTACTTCGCCAAGGACGGGAAGCGTTACCGCTCCATGGGCTGCAAGCCGATCACGAAGGCGATCGACAGCAACGCCTCCACCATCGACGAGATCATCGAGGAGCTGCGCCACACGAAGACCTCCGAACGCGCGGGCCGCGCCCAGGACCACCACGAGCGCAACGCGATGCAGAAGCTCCGGGCGAAGGGGTTCATGTAATCCCTTCCGGCCCGCTTTCCCGAACCCTTTTTCTTTTCATTTCCGTACCCTTCCCGTCCCCATGTCTTCCGAACTCGAACGCCTCAAAATCGTCATCGTCGGCCACGTCGATCACGGCAAATCGACCCTCATCGGCCGCCTCTTCTTCGACACGAACTCGTTCCCCGAGGGGAAGGTCGAGTCGATCCGCAAGGCCTGCGAGGCGGAAGGGATGGACTTCGAGTATTCCTTCCTCCTCGACGCTCTCCTGGAGGAGCAGGAGCAGAACATCACGATCGACACGACGCAGATCCAGTTCCAGACGCCGAAGCGGAAGTACGTCATCATCGACGCCCCCGGCCACAAGGAATTCCTCAAAAACATGATCACCGGCGCGGCGAGCGCCGACGCCGCGATCCTTCTCATCGACGCGAAGGAGGGTGTGCAGGAGCAGTCCCGCCGTCACGGCTTCCTCCTCTCCCTCCTGGGCGTGAAGCAGGTGATCGTCGCGGTGAACAAGATGGACCTCGTCGGCTTCGATCAGGCCCGGTTCGCCGCCATCGTGGAGGAATACCGGGAGTTCCTGGCGAAGCTCAACGTCGTCCCCTCCCACTTCATTCCGATCTCCGCGCGGCACGGCCACAACATCGTCGCGCCGAGCGCCGACCTGCCCTGGCACACGGGCCTCTCCGTCCTCCAGGCCCTCGATTCCTTCGCGCCGCCCGCCTCGGCCTCCGGGCTGCCGCTCCGGTTCTCCGTCCAGGACGTCTACCGCTTCGACGAGCGCCGGATCATCGCCGGGCGGATCGAGACGGGCCGCCTCCGCGTCGGCGACGAACTCATCTTCTGGCCCGACCGGAAACGGAGCCGGGTGAAGTCGATCGAGTGGTGGGGGGCGACCGAGCCCCGCCAGGAGGTCGAGGCCGGGTTCTCCACGGCCATCACGTTGGAGGAGCAGATCTTCGTCGAGCGCGGCCAGGTTGCCTCCCATCGGAGCGAGGGTCCCGCCGAGGGGCGGGAGATCCGCGCCCGCCTCTTCTGGCTCCACGAGACCCCATTGGAATTGAACCAGTCCTACACGCTGCGCCTCGCTGCCCAGTCGGTCAGCGCCCAGGTGACGAAGATCGAGCGGGTCATCGATTCGAGCACCCTCGACGTCGCGGCCCTGGCCGGGACGGAGGTGAAGAAGAACGAGGTGGCCGAGGTCGTCCTGCGGACGCGGAAGCCGCTCGCCTTCGACAACAGCGACCGGATCACCGAGACGGGCCGCTTCGTCCTCCTCCAAGGCAAGGGCTCGCGGATCGGCGGCGGCGGCATCATCTACGGGGCGAACTATCCGACGACGCCCGCCGATGCCGACGCGGTGAAGAGCGACAACATCACGTGGGTCGAGGGCGAGGTGACGAAGGAACTGCGCGACCGGCACTTTGGACATCAGGGCGCGGTCGTCTGGTTCACCGGTCTCTCCGGCTCGGGGAAATCGACCCTTGCCTCCCGGCTGGAGAGGGCGCTCTTCCAGTCCGGCATCGGGGCGACGATTCTCGACGGGGACAACCTCCGCCACGGCCTCTGCTCCAACCTCGGCTTCTCCGACGAGGATCGGGTGGAGAACATCCGCCGCGCCGGGGAGGCGGCGAAGCTTATCGCCGACGCGGGGCTGGTCGTCATCACCTCCCTCATCTCCCCCTTCCGGGCCGACCGGAAGCGGGTGCGCGACATTTGCCGGGAGGAGGGGGTCCCGTTCCTGGAGGTCTACCTCGACGTCCCCCTCGAAGTCTGCGAGGCGCGGGATGTGAAGGGGCTCTACAAGAAGGCGCGTGCCGGGGAGATCAAGAAGTTCACCGGCATCGATTCCCCCTACGAGGCCCCGGAAGCCCCCGACCTGGTGATCAAGACGGCCGAGATTTCCCAGGAGGAAGCCCTGGCCCTGCTGCTGGAGCGCGTCCGCCGTCTGGCCGATCCGGGGCAGACACTGATTCCGCCGGGCGAGGGGATCTAATTCTCCGATCAAAGCAGCTGAAAAGCCGGAAGGGAAATTGCCCTTCCGGCTTTTTTATTGGCTCCGGAACCTCCCTCAGTACCGGTCTCTGCCCGATCCCCGCAACTTTGGAGCGGTGGGATGCGTCGAGGTATTGGCTATGTGGTTTTTAAGATAAATAGATCACGTGTGGCAATTAAGCGCAGCGTCGGGAATCGGGTTCTTTCTTTTGTTTTAACAGGTTTAATTGGAGGGCCTTCCGACGCCGGAAGAGGAGAAACCCTCAATCAAAAGAAAGCGCGCTTATGAAAGAATGGACCATTCGCAGTCGGATCGTTTTTGGATTTTCCATCCTGATCGCCATCACCCTTGGGCTTGGCCTTTTTGCGATCCATCGTTTTCGGGAGTTGAAGGAGGACGCGGATGCCGTGGTGAGGAATTGGGCCCCGTCGGGGAACGCGCTGCGGGTCGTGCAGTTCGACCTGGGGACGGCGGAGCGGCTCCTTCTCCGCGAGGTGACGGCGGAGACCCCGGCGGAGGCCCAGGAATGCGACGGCAAGGTGGAGGCGCAGCAGGCCAAAATCAATTCGGAGCTTGAGCAGTACCGCGCCCTGGTTTCGAGCGCCCAGGGGGAGACGCCCTATTACGATGCGACGCTCTCTGCCATGAAGACCTATCGCGACTCCGTCGATCAGGTGCAGGCGGAAATCCATGCGGGCCAGATGAAGAAGGCGGAGCATCTGCTGAAGGAAACCACCCTCGGTCTTTATAACCGCGCCGAGGAGGCGCTGGAGAAGGAAGTCGATTTCAATACGGAGGGGGCGGCAAGGGCCGGCCTGGCCAGCGACGAAGGGGCTTCCTCCGGGGAGAGGCTGACGGCGATCCTGCTCGGGGCGGCGCTCCTCCTGTCGGTGGCCCTCGCCTATGTGATCGTCCGGGATATCAACGCGGTGCTGGGGCGCCTCGGCTATATTCTGGCGAATAATTCCGCCCAAATCGCGACGGCGGCGGAACAGGTCTCCGCCAACAGCCAAAGTCTGGCCGACGGGGCGAGCCAGCAGGCCGCCGCGATCGAGGAATCGGGCGCCAGCGTGGAGGAAATTTCCAGCATGGTGCGGAGCAATGCCGACGGGGCGCTGCGGGCGCAGGCCCTCTCGAAGGAGACCCGCCTCGCGGCGGAGGGGGTCGAGGCGGCGAGCCGGGAGATGGCCGAGGCGATGGCCGACATCAAGAAGTCGAGCGACGACGTGGCGAAGATCATCCGGACGATCGACGAGATCGCCTTCCAGACGAACCTCCTGGCGCTCAATGCGGCGGTGGAGGCGGCGCGGGCCGGGGATGCCGGGGCGGGGTTCGCCGTGGTGGCGGCGGAGGTCCGTTCCCTGGCGCACCGCAGCTCGGATGCGGCGAAGGAGACGGCGAGCCGGATCGAGGCGGCGGCCCATCAAAGCGTCCGCGGCGTCGATGTCAGTGGACGGGTGGTGCAGCAAATCTCGCAGATTTCGAGCAAGGTGAGGGAGGTCGATACCTTGATCGCGAGCATCGCGGATGCCTCGACGGAGCAGAGCGAGGGGCTGGCCCAGGTTTCCTCGGCGATGGGGGAGATGGACCAGGTGACCCAGCGGAATACGGCAGGGGCCGAGGAGGCGGCGGCCGCCGCCGAGGAACTGAATCAGCAGGCGTATGAGCTTCAGGGAGTCGTGGAGACGCTGCTGTCGTTGGTCGAGCGGCGGAAGGAGGGGGAAGAGATGTACGCCGACCTGACTGGGGGGAAGAAGCGCGGGGGCCGGGTGTCGCCTTCCGTGGCGTTGGCCGACCGGGTATGGAATAAGAACGGGAGCACGCAGAACGGGACCTTGCAGAGCGAGATATCGCCCATCCCGATGCCGAAGCCGCGGAAGTCCCTGGGAGCCAAGCCATTTTCGGCGGCGTAAGGGAGAAGGGGGGCGGAACCCCGGCCCCTGAAATTGGAAAAGCCGCTCGGCCTACAGGGCCGAGCGGCTTTTCTTTTTTGATCGAGGAGGGGGGGACCTCGACCAACTTTTGCCCACCCGGGCAAAATCTTTTAGTAACCTACCGCGTGCTTTGTTTGCCGTCCTCCGCAGAGGGGGCGCTCATCGCACGAGTAAGACCTTATCGCATTCGGCGACGGTGCGGTATCGGACGGAGTGTAAAAATAGACGTCTTATTTGTCCTACAAGGGGGGAACGAATCGGGATGGGGAGGGGGGGCGCGGGGGATGGGGACCCCTTCGGGGCAGGGTAGACTCGCGCTATGCGCTTACCTGTACAGCTGGAGGCGATCCGCTTTATCGCCAAAGAGGGGCGTCGGTTGCCTCCCGGCCCTGCAATTCAGTTTCCCCTTGAGGTTATTGCGCTATCGCGCAGGCAGTCTCCTTGAACCTCCCCTCAGCGTATGCCAACGGGAGAGAGCATCCACGACAAAAGGCCATTCTCCCAAGGAGAGTTCTACTCCGCTGAATCTAACCTCCTTGGGAGGAATCA
>CAISZB010000580.1 GCA_903889845.1 uncultured Verrucomicrobium sp.
ACGTACCCTCGGAGATTCGGGGATTCAGCCGAGGCTGCCGCCTCGGGAGGAGAATAGCCTCTACCGCGCGCTCCTCTCCCCCTACGGGCTCTTAGCTGGAGGCTGAGGGGGCACCCCTCAGAAGCCTACAACGTGCGTCCGTCGCGACCCACCCAGGTCCGCTCCCCAGTCCCGAAGGGCCGATAGGCCCCCCTTACCCCACCTTCACCCCAACCAGCCTCTCCCGCACCTTCTCGATCAGACTGACGCTGGAAAACGGCTTCATCAACACCTCGTCATGACCTCCTTCGGCCTCCCCGTCCGCCGGGGTCGGATAGCCGGTGACATGGAGGACGGGCAGGCCGGGATCGATCGCGTGGAGGCGGATCGCCAGATCGCGCCCGCTGAAGCCGCCCGGCAGGACGACGTCGGAAAGGAGGAGGTCGATCGCCCCGCCGCACTGCTCGTAGGCCTCCAGGGCCTCCTTCGCGGTCGAGGCTTCGAGGATGCGGTGACCGACGTGTTCCAGGATCGACTTCATCATGCTCCGCACGGCGTCGTCGTCCTCGACGAGGAGGATCGTCGCCCCGCCTTCCTTTCCCAGGGTCTTCAGCCCGGTCCGTTTCTCCGGCGTCGACAGCGAGAGAGCGGTTGCCACAGGAAGATAGATGTGGAAGGTGGCACCCTGGCCCGGCTCGCTCTCGACGGTGAGCGTACCGCCGTGTTGGTGCACGATGCTCCGCACCGTCGCCAGGCCCAGGCCCGTGCCCTTGCCCGGTTCCTTCGTCGTGAAAAAGGGGTCGAAGATCCGTGCCAGGTGCTCGACCGGGATGCCGCAGCCCGTGTCGGAGACGGAGAAGCGGACATAGTCGCCGGTCGGGACGTCGAGCGTCCCGGACGTCTCCTGCCGCTCGATCCGGGTCGCCGCCGTGCCGATGCGGATGCGGCCCCCCTTCGGCATCGCGTCGCGGGCGTTGACGACGAGGTTGAGGAGGATCTGCTCGATCATCCCCTCGTCGGCGAAGACCGGCGGGATCGAGGGATCGGGCTCGACGACGATCTCGATGTCCTCGCCGACGCTCCGGCGGAGCATCTTCCCCATGTCGCCGATGACGGCGTTGAGGTTCAGGTTCCGCGGCTCGATGAACTGCTTCTTGCTGAAGGTGAGGAGCTGTCGGGTGAGGCGCGTGGCCCGCTGCGTCGCCAGCATGATCTCCTCGATCGATTCCTTCGACTCCTCCGGGTAAGTCACCTCCAGCAAGGAGGCGTGCCCGTCGATAACGGTGAGGATGTTGTTGAGGTCGTGCGCGACGCCCCCGGTGAGGCGGCCCAGGGACTCGAACTTCTGGGTGTGGCGGAACTGTTCCTCCAGATGGATGCGCTCCGTGATGTCGCTCCAGGAGCCGACGATCCGGACCGGTTCCCCGCTGTCGTTGCGGACGACGCGCTGCTCGTCCCGGATCCAGACGTAGGCGCCGTCCCGGTCCTGGAAGCGGAAATCGCGGGTCAGCGTGTTCCGGTCGGAGGGAGGGAAGGTGAGGCTGTGGGGGCGGACCCGGTCGTCGGAGTGGAGGTGGGAGGTCCACCATCCGGGGCTCATCGCCTCGGCGGGGCTGTAGCCGAGGATGGCGTGGACGTTCTCGCTGATGTAGGCGGGGTAGACGTTCCGGTTTTCGCCGACGTGGAGGATGTAGAACAGGGTCGGGTTCTTGTCGAGGGCCTCCTGGAGCAGGGCGGAGGTCCGGTGCAGCTCGTCCTCCGCCTGGCGATGGATGCGGCGCTCCTCCATCAGGGAGAGGGCGTGGGAGAGGTCGCCCGCGACTTCCTCGAGCAGGAGCCGGTTGTCCCGGTCGAAGACGAGGGAACCCTCCCGGGCCGCGTGGACGACGAGGAGGGAATCGAAGCGGTTCCTCACGCGGAGCGGGAAGAGGGCCAGGGAGCGGGGCTGCTCCCAGCGGGGAAGTCCTTTCCAGGGGGAGACGTCGGGGCAGTCCTCCAGGACGAGGCCGCCTTCGGCCTCGACCGCGCGGAGGAAGGGATGGCATTGCTCTTCCGCCGAGGGGGCCGGGACGATCGAGGCGAGGTCGGCGAGGGATTCCCCGCCGAGGCCCCGCGCCATCGGCACGAAGTAGCGGTTCCCCTCCGGGAAGGCCTGGGCGATCCACGCTCCCTGGAAGCCCCCCGTCTCGACGAGGCTGCGGCAGACGACGTCGAAGAGGCGCTGCCGTTCCGAGGTGCGGATGATGTTCTGGTTGCACTCGCTCAAGACCGCGTGCATCCGTTCCCGGCGCCGCAGTTGGTTGTAGGTCGCATTCAATCCCTTTGCGCAGAACCAGATGGAGAGGGAGAAGAGGACGGTGACGGAGAGCGTCGTCAGCCCCATGGCAACGGAATGGCCGTAGAGACCCGTGTCGAGGTTATGGGTCTGCAGGAGGCCGTTGGCCAGGGGGAAGAGGAAGCCGGGAGGAAGAAGATAGCGGGCCATGATCCCGCCGGGGTTCTCGCTGAGGATCTCGCGGAGGAAGCCCTGCTCCGGACGGCTGGTCAGGATGCCGATGGCCGAGATCGAGAAGAGGATCAGGAAGGGGAGGGAGAGGGAGTGGAAGGGGGGGAGCTGCTGGAGTTCGGTCAGATTGTAGAGGTATCCGATGATGACGAAGTAACTCGTCGTCAGGGAGACCAGGGCCAGGCTTTGGGCCGCGAGGAAGCGCCGGAACCAGAGAAGGAGGAGAGCGGTCCCCTGGAGGAGGTAGATCGTGCAGGCGACGTAGCTGTTGGTGAGGGCGCGGTCCGGGGAGGACCGGAGGAGGTAGGGATCGAGCGGGGTCCGCCAACTGAAAAGGGTGTGACCGAAGGCGAAGAGGGAAAAGACCATGAATGTCAGTGCCATCCAGAATCCGGCCCTCTTCCAGAAGACGCGGCGGGAATGGCCACCCAGGAGGAGCAGGGAGCAGCCCATCAGGATGATCTCGATGGCGCTGAGGGGACGCATCGGCGCCGTGCCGACGTGGAGGGTCTTGAAGAGGGTGATGTGGTGCCACCAACCGATCAGAACCAGGATGCCCGAACCAATGCAAAGGAAGGCCGCCGTCCGGCGGCATCCCGTGAAGAAGCCGAGCTGAAGCGCCAACTGCCGCCGGAGGCGGGCAAGGGAGCGGAGCGGCGCGGGGGGAGGGGCTTCTTCCATGAGGCGTTCCTTCCGAAGTTAGTGAGGGGGAGCGGGCTCGGCTATCGGTCTTTGTCCGACGACGGTGTAGGCAAAGGGCCTACAAGGCCTAGCACCCGGGCAACCCTCTGTGAATGGGGCATAAAATCGCTGCAGCAGGGCCTTGTCTAATTCGGAATCGGCCCCTATGATGCCCTCTCCTCATTATGGCCACCAACACGGATCCTTCCACCGCGACTCCTTCCTTCACCGCCGGCACGTACTGCTATCATCGGAGCTGGGGTTACGGAAGGATCCGGGAAGTGAACGAGGTAAGCGGCCAACTCACCATCGATTTTAAGGGAAAACCCGGCCACACGATGGCCCCCGAGTACGCCGTCCAGTCCCTCGCCCTCCTGCCCGACACGCACATTTACGCCCAGAAGTGCGACCGGCCTGCCGAATTGAAGGAGCTGGCCGCCAAGGACGCCCCCGCCCTGGTCAAGATCGTGATCGAGAGCCTGAAGGCCCAGGCGACGGCGGAGAACATCCAGTCCGCCCTGGTCCCCGACGTCCTCGCCGCCGCCGACTGGAAGAAGTGGTGGGAAGGCGCCAAGCGGGCGATGAAGAAGGAAGGCCTCTACCACATCCCGACGAAGAAGACCGAGGCCTTCAGGATCCTCGATGCCCCCGTCCACGCCGGAAACGACGCCGTCGCCCTCTTCCGCGCCGCCTCCGGAGTCGAGGCCCAGCTCGCCGCCCTCGGCGCGGTGACGAAGAACTGGAGCGAGATCGCCGACCCCGCCGTCGCCACCGAAATCGCCCAGGTCGTCGAATCGACTCTTTCCAAGCTCCCGAAGTCGCTCCTGGCGAAGGGGATCGAACTGGCCCTCCTCCGCGACGAAGTCCTGGCCGCCGCCGGGCAGCCTCCCGTCGAGGGAGCCGCGGCGATCTTGAACCTCGTACCGACGGCGCCGAAGGCCTTCGCCGACGTCCTCGAGAAGATCACCGGCCTCCGTCAGGTCCGCTTCCTCCATGTCCTCCAGGCCGGACGGCCCGAGGAATGGGCCCCGCTTCTCCTCCAGATCCTGCCCTTCGCCAACGGCCGGATGGGGGATTCCGTCACGACGATCTTCGCCTCGGTCGAGCGGCACAATGAAGTCGTCGAGGCCCTTCGCCGCCTCCTTCGGGAACGGACCGTCTCCAGCGACCTCCTTTACTGGCTCTGCAAGAACCGCGACCTCCTCTTCGCCCCGCTCTTCACGCCCCAGCTCGTCATGGCGATCCTCTCCGTCCTGGAGAAGGACCAGTTCGGCGACCTCAAGAAGGGGACAAAGCTGTACGACCTCGTCCACACGGACCGGGAACTGATGGCGACCCTTCTCAAGGACGCAGCCCAGGAAGACGTCCGCGACGTCACCCGAGCGATCCTCCTCACGCCCGTCTTCAAGGAACTCGACAAGCGTTCCCTCCTCGCGATCATCATCAAGCTCTTCCCCGACATGCAGGAGCTGGTCATCGGGGACCGGACCCATTCCGACGACGCCACGCTCATCGTCAGCTGGGACAGCCTCCAACGCCGGAAATCGGAGCTCGAAGAAATCATCACGAAGAAGATTCCCGAGAACAGCAAGGAAATCGGCATCGCCCGCTCCTACGGCGATCTTCGCGAGAACCACGAGTTCAAGGCCGCGAAGGAAATGCAGACCGTCCTCATGAAGCGGAAGGCCGAGCTGGAATCGATGATCGTCCGCGCCCAGGGCACCGACTTCGTCGGCGTCGACACCCACGTCGTCAACATCGGCACCATCGTCGATCTCGTCGAGACCACCAGCGGGGAGAAGTTCAGCTACACCGTCCTCGGTGCCTGGGACAGCGATCCCACCCAGGGCATCATCTCCTACATGACCTCCCTGGCCCAGGCCCTGATGAAGCTCCCCGTCGGGGAAGTCGCCGAGCTTTCGACCGAGGAAGGCGGCAAGCGGATGGTCCGGATCGAGGCGATTCGGAATTATCGGTAGGGGGGGTAACAGGCCTGGCGGCCCCCGGGGTGCGTCAATAACGACCGCCCCGCCATGGCCTTGTAACGAGGAATGGAGTTGATCTCCCTTGGTGCTTCATGCACTAATCTCGGGCATGTCATTTACCAAGATTCAGACGGTCAAGGCGAGGCAGGTCCTCGATTCCCGCGGCAACCCCACTCTCGAAGCCGAGGTCATCCTGGCAGGCGGCTCGCGCGGACGCGCCATCGTCCCCTCCGGGGCGAGCACCGGCGAGTTCGAGGCTGTCGAACTCCGCGACGGGGACAAGACGAAGTTCGGCGGTAAAGGCGTGCTGAAGGCCGTCAAGAACGCCCAGACGATCATCGCCCCCGCCATCATCGGCCTCGACGCCGTCGATCAGGTCGCCGTCGACAAGACGATGATCGCCCTCGACGGGACGAAGAACAAGGGGAAGCTCGGCGCGAACGCCCTCCTCGCCGTCTCCATGGCCACGGCCCACGCCGCGGCGGACGCCCTCGGCCTTCCCCTCTACCGCTACCTCGGCGGCACGAACGCGAAGACCCTCCCCGTCCCCCTCGCGAACATCATCAACGGCGGCGCCCACTCCGACGCCCCGATCGACTTCCAGGAATTCATGATCGTGCCGAAGGGCGCGCCGACCTTCTCCGAGGCGATCCGCTACGGCACCGAGGTCTTCCACGCCCTCAAGAGCGTCCTGCATGACCGCAAGCTCAGCACCGCCGTCGGCGACGAGGGCGGCTTCGCCCCCGCGCTGAAGTCGACCGAGGACGCCATCGAGGTCATCGCCGCCGCCGTCAAGAAGGCCGGCTACAAGTTCGGCAAGGAAATCTTCATCGCCCTCGACTGCGCCAGCAGCGAGTTCTACGACAAGACCTCGAAGAAGTACGTCTTCAAGAAGTCGGACGGACGGAAGCTCTCCGCCGACGACATCGTCGCCTACTACAAGGAATTGACCTCGAAGTACCCGATCATCTCGATCGAGGACGGCACCGCCGAGAGCGATTGGACCGGCTGGAAGAAGCTGACCGAAGCGATCGGCGACAAGGTGCAGCTCGTCGGCGACGATCTCTTCGTCACGAACGTCGAGTTCCTCCAGAAGGGCATCGACCTGGGCGTCGGCAATTCGATCCTCGTGAAGGTGAACCAGATCGGCACCCTCACGGAGACCTTCGACGCGGTCGAGCTGGCGAAGCGCGCCGGTTACACCTCGATCCTCAGCCACCGCTCCGGCGAGAGCGAGGACGCGACGATCGCCGACATCGCCGTCGCCCTCAATGTGGGCCAGATCAAGACCGGCTCGTTCTCCCGCTCCGACCGGCTGGCGAAATACAACCAGCTCCTCCGCATCGAGGAAGAACTGGGTTCCGGCGCGGTCTTCGGCGGCACGCTCCGCTAAGTTGGGATTCAGGGGGAGGAGCTCCTCCCCCTGACCCCCGCAAGGGCCGGTTTGGGAACCGACTCCTTATCGATCCCTGACGAAGCTGAAGCCCCGTCGCAATCCTACGATTGCGGCGGGGCTTTGTTTCAGGTAGAAACCGAAGAACATGGGTTCCCGGCTCCTCGACCTCGACAGTGTCCCGCTGAAGCGCAAGGCGGCGGGCAATATCTGGGCCAAGCTCATCCAGATCACCCAGGTCCTCCTGGTCCTTGCCGTCTTCGGCGGCATCTTCGCCTGCTTCCTCCCCGTCATCCGGCAGGTCCAGCGGCTGAAGGAAAAGAAGAACGCCAACAACGCCGCCATCGCCTCGGAGCAGGCGGTCAACCGCCAGATGAACCGGGAATTCGAGCTCCTCAAGTCGAACCCCGAATACGTCGAGCGGATTTCCCGGGACCGGCTCAACGTCGGCAAGCCGGGGGAGATGATCTTCCGCTTCGATCCCTACGCCCCCGACAACGGGAACGGAAGCGCCGCCGCCCCGACGGCCTCAACGGTCTCACCAGCCCCCACCCCCTGATTTCACACTTGCAAGCCCTGGGGAGACGCGCTTTCTTTCTCTTTTCCGTCGTGAACCCGCTTTCCCTTTTCCTTCGCCCTGTTTTTACGGTTGTCGCCGTGGCGTCGCTGCTTGGGATAGGGCAGGGGAGGCTGGCCGCCCAGGACATGGCTTCGCCCGCGGCCACTTCAACTTCGTCAGTTCCCGCGACTCCCGTTGTCCCGGCTCCCGCTCCGGCCCCTGATGCCGTCGCCGTCCCGTCGGTTCCGCCAGCGCCCGCCCCCACGCCCCGCAAAGGCCCACCCCAGGAATACGTCATCGTCAGCGGCGGCCCCGCCCTCCGCTTCTTCGAGAAGGGGAAGGAAGGGTCCCACGACAAGTTCTGGGGGAACTTCATCGTCAGCGCCTCCCTCCGCATCATGGAAATCCAGCAGGAGAAGGGACCGCAGGACGTCGTCTCGTGGCTCGTCTACCGCCCCACCTACGAGCGGCGCGGCATGGAATCGGGCCAGGACTTCATCGCCGCCGTCCAGAAGAAGGCCGACACCGTCGGGGCCTCCCTCTACTGGTTCAGCGAACCGGGCGAGCTCTTCAACTACCTCAACAAGGGGAAGGACCGGAAGGCGCTCCCCGTCGGCGACTTCGAATACTTCGGCCACTCGAACCGGGCCTGCTTCATGTTCGACTACAGCAACGAATTCGACGCGATGTCCCGCTCCTTCTTCCACGAGCGGCAGATCTCCCTGCTCGATCCCGCCGCCTTCGCCTCCGATGCCAAGGCCAAGAGCTGGGGCTGCCACACGGGCGAGGAATTCAGCGACATCTGGAAGCAGAAACTCGGCTTCACGATGACCGGTGCCATCGGCAAGACCGATTACTCCAACGGAAAGATCCCCGTCCTTTCCGCCGCCGATGGGAAGTGGTCCGAATGAAGTTCCTTTGCCTCCCTCTCGCGCTCGGTTTCCTGAGCCTTTCCGCCCTGGCGCAGAATGTTCCGGCCCCGACGGCGCCTCCCTCCGCTCCCACTCCGGACAATGCGGCCCCGGCTCCCGTTCCGGCCGTTCCCGCGAGCCCGGCTGACTCCAGCGCTTCGGCTTCGTCCGCGGCGCCCTCCGCCACCGACGTCCCGGCCGGACCGCCCCCGCCGAAGTTCGGCCTGCCAGCGAAGCCCGCCTCGATCGTCGAGCAGGACTACATCGGCCACCGCTTCAACGAGCCGGAAGACACCGGCGGCTGGGGCTGGGTGAAACTCCCCGAACAGCCCTGGAAGAAGGCCCGCTGGGTGACGTTGCGGGAAACGCCGGGCATCGCCGTCGCCCCGTGGCGGGCATTGGGAAAGCGCGACGCCGACCAGGACTACGAATACCGGCTCCACGGCTACTTCGCCCCCTACCAGGTCTACGATCCCCACACGGACGAAATGCTCGACGTCCTCATTGTCGAATCGGTCACCCCGATCGACGGCGCGACCCCGGCCAAGCCCCTCGATCGGACGCCCGGGCCGGAAGGCCGCAAGGGGCACGTCGTCCGCAGCAGCTTCCGCAGCCGGGATTTCTAGGTTCATTGCCGCCTGGAGCCATGATCCGCACCTTTCTCCTTCGCTTCGGCTGGTTTGTCGCCCTCCTTTCGGTCGGCTCCTTCTTCCTGCCGTGGATCGTCTTCCGGCACCCGCTCGACCGGCACCGCCCCGGTGCCTCCCTCACGCTGAGTTCCGAACTCGCCTCCGAGGCCGCGAAGCCGTGGTACGAGAGCTTGATTCTGCCGGAGCGGGCCGACTTCAACTCCGCCCAGGCCCGCCCCTTCGAGGGGGAGAGCGCCTTCCTCATCGCGAAGGAGGCCCAGAGCGCCGTCCCCGCCGACCGGCACCGGACGGCGGCCATGGCGAAGGTCTTTTCCCTGCCCGATCCCCGGATCGCCGGGGTGATCGTCTACGCCATCCCGGCTTCGGCCGTCCTCGGCATCGCCCTCCTCGCCCTCGGCCTCGGGCGAATTCCGCTCCTGCTCGTCGCGCTCCTCTCCGGCGGGGCCTACGTCCTGATCCGGCTCCGCCTCAACGAGACCTTCCTCGACCGCGCCACCTCGGGCCTCGGGACCGGCCTCGGCCTGTGGGCCGCTCTGTGGCTGCTGGCGCTGACCGCCGTGATCCTCCTCCTCTCAGCCTTAGCCACGGGGAAAAAGTAACGTGGCCGGTCTCCGACACGTCCTGCGGCAGCCCGACTTCTTCCGGCTCTGGATCGGCCAGATCATCAGCTCGATCGGCGACCGCTTCTACCAGTTCGCCCTCCTCTCCCTTGTCCTCGGGCTGAATCAGGGGACCCAGATCGGGAAGGAAGGGGCGCGCGTCATCTTCATCGGGATGCTCCCCGGCCTCCTCTTCGCACCGTGGATCGGCCTCGCCGTCGACCGCTTCGACCGGCGGACGACGTTGATCTTCGCCGACCTTGCCCGGGTCTTCCTCGTCCTCTCGCTCCTCTATCTCTGGTTCGTCCTCGGCAACCTCGCCCTGGTCTACGCCGTCGTCTTCTTCATGGGCGGGATGAACTCCCTCTTCATCCCCGCCCGCCAGGCCGCGCTGCCGCAACTCGTCAGCCGGAGCGATCTCATCACCGCCAACGCCCTGATCGCCCTCGTCGGCGTCATCGCGAGCCTCATCGGCACCCTCTGCGCCGGGTTGATCGCCTCGATCTTCGGCCCCCGGTTCAGCTTCTGGGTGACGGCGGCGGGATTCACCGTTTCCGCCCTCTTCATCTCCCGGATCGACGCCTCCCTCCGTCCTCCCCCGGGGGAACGGCACGAGTCGAGGTGGCGGGAGGTCGCCGCCGGATGGCACCACGTCTGGGAAAACCCGGCCATCGGGCGGATCGTCATCCTCACGATCCTCTTCGCCTTCGTCAGCGGCTTCTTCATGATCTCGGTCCTCGAATTCACCCTGGAGCACCTCCATCTGGAGGCCCTGAAAGGGTGGCTTGCCGGACTCAGCCGCCTCATGGCCCACTTCGCCCCGAAACCGCCCGTGTTCCAGACCTCCCTCGTCGCCATCGGACTGTTGCTGGGCGCGTTGGGCGTCGGGATGGGCCTGGGCGTCCTCATCAGCGGCAAGTCCCGGCGCTGGACCCGCTTCGGCCTCGTCCCCTACGCCGCTTTCTTCCTGACGGGTCTTCTCATCCTCGGCTTCTCCGGCGTCCTCCGCTACGAGGTCGCCCTCGGGTTCTGCTTCGCCCTCGGCGTCACCAGCGCCCTCTTCACCATCCCCATCGAGGCCCGCCTCCAGACCGAGGTCCCCGACGTCTGCCGAGGCCGCGTCTTTGCCCTCCGGAACTTCGGCACCACCGTCGCCTTCCTCGTCGCCCTCGGGTTCCACCTGAGCGGGACGTTGCTGGGGCGCCTCGGCCCGATCCTCCTGATCCAGGTCCTGGGCGCCTTCATGGTCCTCACCGTCCTTCCGCTCGCCTTCTGGAACCGGGCGGAGGCCCTAAGGCGATGGGGCGGCAGCAGCAAGCCGACGGCTACGGAATCGCCCGCAGCACCCGCGCGGTAACGATCGCCGCGTTCTTCGCGGCGAGGAGGACGTACTTTTTGATCTCGTTCGATCCGGCCTGGCCGCCCGCGAGGTCGCTCAGGCCCCGGACGATGAGAACGGGAGTCTGGTTCACCCAGCAGACCTGGGCAACGGCGGTCGATTCCATGTCGTGTCCCTCGACCTGCCATTGCTTGAAGGCGAATTCGCGGAAATCCCGGTTATCGAGGAAGACCGGCCCGCTCATGGCGCGGCCCCCGACGACAACCTTGGCTGGGCGATTCTTGCCGCCTTCGAGGGGCGCGCCCTGTGCCGCGACGGTCCGGGCGACGGCGAGGAGTGCCGGATCGGCGGGGAAGGCGTGCCGGGACGTCGGCTGGGGTTCCCCGTCGCGGACGACCCGCACATCGCGGAAGAACATCATGCCGTAGTGGCCGGAGGGGGTGCCCCGGGTCTCCTCGGCGACGTAGGCCCCCGGCTTCGCCGGATCGGGATTGATCCAGGCCGATTCCATTTGGTGTAGCCATTCGGCGGGAACGACGACGTCCCCGGGCAGCAGGGAGGGATCGACCCCCCCGGCGATGCCGCTGAAGACGACGGCATCGGGATGGAACCGGTCGAGGGCGAGCTGTGTCGTCATCGCCGCGTTGACCATGCTGATGCCGGAGAGGAAGAAGACGTAGTGTTTCCCGTTCACATCGGCCTCGTCGAAGCGGGTCCCGTTGATCGTTTGGGAGGCGAGGGGGGTACCCACGGGCAGGAGTTCCTTCTCGATGGCGGCAATTTCCTCGGAGAAGGCCCCCATGACGGCGATCCGGTGGAGGGGGACGGAGGCTTCGGCCCGGAGGAAGGGGGAGGGAACAAGGAAAAGGAGGAGCAGGAAGATTAACCGGCGCATGGCTGTTTAAAGCATTTTCTCTGGTGCTCTGCGATAGGGGAAAATGCCGCTTGGGGAAAGGGGGCGCGGGGGAGGGTGCTGCCCTTCGGGACCGGGAACAATCGCTTCGCTTCCCTG
>CAISZB010000581.1 GCA_903889845.1 uncultured Verrucomicrobium sp.
AAGGGGAAACTAACTGGCAGAGACGGGAGTCAACCCCTCCATTCGTTCAAACGCGCGGGTCGCCTCCACCTGTACAGGGAAGCGAAGCGATTGTACCCGGTCCCGAAGGGCATCACCTACTCGTTGCCTCCCGGCCCTGCAAATCAGTTTCCCCTTCGGGTACTTTGCGCTATCGCGCAGGCAGTCCCAGCCCCGAAGGGCCGTATCAATACATCAGCTTCACCCCCCCGTAGAAGGCCTGGTCCAGGGCGGGGTAGCCGTAGGCTTCCTCGTAGTGGTTGTTGAGGAGGTTCTCGATCCGGCCGAAGAGCTGGACGTTCTTCGAGACCTGCCAGCTCGCCGCGAAGCGGGAGGTGGTGTAGTCGGGCAGCAGGTCGGCGTCGGGATAGTTGTTGATGACGTCCTGCTTCGCCGCGACCCATTCCATGCCCAGGGAGAGGGTAACCCCCTTCCAGGGCCGCCCGACGGCGTCGAAGGCCGTGGTCCGCCGGGGACGCCGGGCCGGGCGCGTGTCGGGGGCCAGGTTGCCGTAGCTGCTCGAATAGCCGTCGAGGTTGTGGTCGTCCAGGTAGGTGAAGGAGGAGGTGAGGTCGAATTCCGGCACCGGGTGGAGGCCCGCGGTCAGCTCGACGCCCTGCGCCCGCGTCCGGGAGGCGTTGATCGAGGTGCTGTTGTAGTCGGCCATGCCGACGTACTCGATGGTGTTCCGCGTGTCGTTCTCGAAGTAGGTCGCGCCGACGGTGTACTTGCCGCCGAGGAAGGGCTGCTCCACCCCGGCCTCCCAGCCCTGGGTCTGCTCGGCCTGGAGGGAGTAATTCGGGACGTTGGTCCCGCCGAAGGTCATGAAGTTCTGGTCGGCGGGGGGCGTCGTCGCCGTGCCGTAGGAACTCTTGAACTTCGTCTTCGTCGCGGGGAGGACATAGCTCGTCGCCGCGCGCCAGTTCCAATAGTCGCCGAAGTCAGAGAAGCCGTCCATCCGGACGCTGGGATCGAGGTGCCAGCCGGGAAGGGCCTCCCAGTCGAGGCCCGCATAGGCGCTCTTGTTCGTCTGGTGGTTGTTGTAGACGATCCGGTCGAGGTGGTTGTCGAATTGCCAGATGTTCTTGTCCTCGATCTGGGTCCCGGAGGTCACCGTCAGGTTGTCGAGGACGGCGAAGGTGTGGTTCCAGTCGACCTCGTTCGAGTTGTCCTGGTTGCGGTTGTCGTTCGTCCCGGTGTAGGCGGGGTCGTTGTTGTTGTAGGTCCGCTGCTGCGTGTGCTGGAGGGAGAAGGTCTGGGTCCAGACCTCCGTCGTCTTCCATTCGACGGTCGGGCCGACGCTCCAGGTCTCCCAGAGCATCGCCGCGGCGGGATCGTTCTTCTGGCTGCCGACGTTCTTCCCCGGGTTCTGCGCCGTGGTGACGCGGTAGGCGGTGTCGAGGGAGAGGCGGACGTTGTCGTAGGCCTGGTAGCCGAGGTTGGCCCCGGCGTTCTCCCGCTCGTAATCGTTGTTGCGGCGCTGGTTGGTGGTGAGGAGGGAGGAGAAGGCGGCGCTGTAGTCGACTTTCCCCTGGGCGCCCCGGGCGGAGAGGGCCTCGCGGAAGGTGTTGTAGCTGCCCGCCTCCAGGGTGACGCTGTACTCGGGCTTCTTCAGGCCGGTCCCCTTCTTCGTGATGAGGTTGATGACGCCGCCCGCCGCGCTGCCGCCCTGGACGGCGGAGAGGGGGCCGCGGACGACCTCGATCCGCTCCACGTTGTCGAGGGAGAGGTCGGCCAGGTCGTAGCCGCCCGCGAGGTCCTGCGGGAGGCGCTTCCCGTCGACGAGGATCAGGCTCTGGTTCGTCGCCATGCCCCGGATGAAGAGGCCGGTGTTCTGGCCGAGGCCGCCCGTCTGCGTCGTCGAGACGCCGGGGACGCCCTGAAGGGCATCGACGAGGGTCCGGTAGCCGTTGTCCTCGATGTCGCGCGCCGTGATGACGGTGACGCTGGAGGAGGTCTGGCTGACCGGCTCCGCGATCCGCGTCGCGGTGACGACGACGGGTTCGAGGGTCACCGCACTGTCGGCGGGGGCCGAGGCGGAAGTCGCCGACGAGGAGGAGGCCGAAGGCGAGGCAGGGGAGGGAGAGGCGGCGTGGGCGGCGGAGCCCAAGCCGGAGGCGGCCGTGAAGATCACGGCAAGGAAGACGAACAGGCGCTGCATGATGAATCCTTTCTTTGCTGGTGCGGCAAAGGATGAGGGTTGAGGGGATCGTTCCCGCATCGGGCAGATGTTCGGACTCCGAGCGTGTGCGGGGCGGAAAAAAGATTTCCGGCCTCGCGCCCGTTCCCCGGCCTTCACCCTCCCCGCGACGGGCGGGAAAGATTGGCGGTGCTCCCCCGGCCCGAAGAGAGGGGCGGGGGGATGGGGGACAGGACTGGCTTCGTTACCGCAGCGTCCACTGTGGCCGGATTTCACGGCCTTCCCTGAATTCGATGGGGTGAAAAACTCTTCGCGGGGGGCGGGTTACATAGGCAGGGGGGAGGGTGAAAGCCGGTTACGATGCCGGAGCGGGGGGCAGGGCGTCAAGAGGGTTGGCAATCCCCAGCCCCCCCTCCCCCAAGGGATTGCCAACCTTCGCCGACCGGCTAGGTTGATACTCCCTCCATGTTCCGAAGCCCCTCCGCTTCCCCGCCCAATTTCTATTTCTGGGCCCTCTTCCTCTCCGCTCTCCTCCTGCTCGCGGGGGGGCTGGGGTTCGGGTTCTTCCTGCGCGGCTGGGAGGCCTGGGCCGTCGTCGCGGTCTATATCGGCTTCGACGCGTGGCTGCTGGCCTCGACGTACCTCGCCGCCCGGCGGGCCGTGATGGAGGAGCGGGGAAAAACATCCCCGCCTGCCGATCCCCCTCCGACGCCGGTCTCCCTCGCCGTCGTCCTGTGCGCCCGGAACGAGCGGGTCGTCCTCCCCCTCGCGCTGGAGGCGCTACGGAAGGCGCTGCGCGACATGGAGGAAATCGGGGGCGCCGAGGTCGTCGTCGTCGATGACGGGTCCACCGACGGCACCGGCGAATGGATGCGGGAGGCTTTCCTGATGCAGGCACTGGATGCGACCGCATCCGGCGGTTCATCCTTCGTCTCCGAATCGTGGCCCGGTCTGCGGCTCCTGGCGCTGCCGCAGGGCGGCAAGGCCCGCGCCCTCAACGCGGGGTGGCGGAGCACGGCGGGCGAGGTCGTCGTCACCCTCGACGCCGACACGCTGGTCGAGCCCGGCGCGATTCGCGTGTTGCGGGCGGCCTTCACGGCCGATCCGGGGCTCGCCGTCTCCGGCGGCGTCCTCGCGCCGCGCTGCGCGCCGGGATCGGGCGGCCTCGGCGCGGTCTTCCAGTTCTTCCAGACCTTCGAGTACCTCCGCTCCTTCCTGTGGCGCGCGGCGTGGCGGCGGAAGGGGTGCCTCGTCCTCGTCTCCGGCGCCTTCTCCGCCTACCGTCGGGAGGCGCTGGAGGCCGTCGGCGGCTTCGATCCGGGGAGCCTCGTCGAGGATTACGACATCGTCTACCGCATCCACCGGCACGGCGCGGCGCAGGTGGGGGAATGGAAGGTCGGTCTGGAGGGGGGCGCCCGCGCGACGACCGACGTCCCCTCCCGCGTCCTGCCCTTCCTGCGGCAGCGGCGGCGGTGGTTCGGCGGGTTCCTCCAGGTCCTCTTCCGTAATCGGGACATGGCGGGGCGGCGCCGCTACGGCGCGGTCGGCACCTACATGGTCCCGCTGAAGGCGCTCGATTGCCTCCTGCCGCTCTACGCCCTGGCGGCGGCGGGAGTGCTAGTCTGGTTCCTCGCCTCCGGGCGGAAGTGGAACGGGGTCATCGTGGCCCTCGTCCTCGGCAAGGTCGCCTACGACGCCCTGTTCCATTTCCTCGCCGTCCGCCTCTGGCAGCGGTGGCAGGGGGAGCGGGGCCTGGCAGGGAGTTCCCTCCTTGCGACGCTGACGGAGCCGTTCTTTTTCCAGCTCCTGCGGCATCTCGGCGCCCTCCTCGGCTGGATCGATTTCTTCTCCCGCCGGATCGACTGGGCGCCGCAGCGGCCCCATCGCCCCCCGGGTGGTGTTGGGGGATAAAAGTTGCAACAGGGATGATTTTTCGGAGAATGGAGGGCCTATGCGTTTCCCCCGCTCTCTTGCCGGTTGCTTGCTCGCGATTCTGGGTGTGGGTCTGGCCTTCGGTTCGGCCCTGGCTGAAATCATTCCCGCCTCCGAGGTCGTCTGGCCCCAGCCGAAGCCCCCCGAGGGGACGAATCCGGCCGAGTTCGCCCTACCCCGTCAAGACTGGGTCGGGCGCGTCGAAAGCGCCCTGGGGAGGACGAAGGGGAAGCACTTCGACCTGATCTTCGACGGCGACTCGATCACCGACGGCTGGCAGGGGTACGGAAAAAACGTCTGGGCGGCCCGCTACGCACCGCTCAACGCCGTCGACTTCGGGATCAGCGGGGACAAGGTGGAGCACGTCCTGTGGCGGCTGAAGCAGGGCCAGGGCGCCGAAGCCGATCCGAAGCTCGTCGTCCTCATGATCGGGACGAACAACACGGGGCGCGCACCGCCGACCAGATCGCCGCCGGGATTAAGAACCTCGTTGCGGCTTACCTCGTCCAGTGCCCGCACGCCCGGCTCCTCCTCCTCGCGGTCTTCCCCCGGAGCGAGAAGCCCGACGATCCGACCCGGCTGAAGATCGCGGACATCAACAAGCAGATCGCCTCCCTCGACGACGGCGGGAAGCGGGTGACCTTCCTCGACATCGGGGCGAAGTTCCTCCAGCCCGACGGCACACTGACGCGGGATATCATGCCCGACCTGCTCCATCCCAACGAGAAGGGCTACCAGATCTGGGCCGACGCGATCCAGGCCGAGATCGAGAAGACGTTCCCGGGCGCCCCGAAGGGCTGATCCGTTTGATCGTGTCGGGAAAGCGTGCTAACCTTTCCCCACATGATCACATCACAGACCCGTTCCGGCTTCGCGAAGGCCGGGGCCCTCCTCGTCGGCCTCGCCCTGCTTTCCCTGACCGCCCTTCCGGCCCGCGCCGATTCGCTGCCGAAACTCGTCGGCCAGGCGATCACGATCCTCGACACGAAGCAGAATTCCGGGCACCCGATCCCGCCCCGCATCCTCCTGCAGGCCCGTGCCATCGCCTTCATTGAGGTGACGCGCGGGGCCTTCGGCTTCGGCGGCTCCGGCGGGGACGGCGTCCTCCTGCTCCGGCAGAAGAACGGGGCATGGTCGGCCCCCTTCGCCTTCGAGCAGGGCGGGGCCAGCATCGGGTTCCAGATCGGCGTCGATGTCCAGAAATACATCTACATCTTCAACACCGACGGCGGCTGGAAGCCCTTCGTCGGCGACGGCAGGATCAACCTTGAGGCGATTGCCCGCGCGACGGCCGGTCCCGATTCCGACGAGACCGTGGCGGAGACGGGCCTCCCGCAGGTCGACATCTTCGTCTACTCCGCCTCCAACGGCGTCTTCGCCGGGGCGGCCGTCGGCGGCCAGTCGGTCGGCGGCGAGTCCGGGGTGAACAAGGCCGCCTACGGCACCGACGACGCGGCGAGGATCTTCGACCCGAAGACCCTCATCCCCGACTACGCGAAGCCCCTCTACGAGGGCCTGCGGAAGGCAGGCGCAACGCGGGGCTGGTTCGGGAAGTAGGGCCGCTTCGCTTCGCTGGCGGGGCCGAAGGGGTCCCCATCCCCCGCACCCAAGCTTGCCTAATCCCAAAACACTCTCCTATCCTCCCCCCATGATTTCCGCCGACGGCCGCCGTCGGGGCGTCTGGGGGGCCTTCCTCCTCTTCGCCCTCGTCCCGCTCCTCTTCGCCCTCTACACGGGGAACGTCTGGGAGGATTACTACATCACCTTCCGCAGCAGCCAGAACCTGGCGACGGGCCACGGCCTCGTCTTCCAGCAGGGGGAAAAGGTCCAGACCTACACCTCGGCCCTCGGCGTCCTCCTCCCGGCGTTCTGCAGCGTCGTCACGGGGACGACCCACGACGCGGCCGCGCTCTGGCTCTTCCGCCTTCTCTCCGCCGGGGCGCTGGGCCTCGCCGGGGTCTTCCTCTACCGGGCGTTGCGCCACCACGGCGTGCCGCCGGGGCCGCTCTGGATCGGCCTCCTCGTCGTCGCCCTCGACGCGAAGACCGCCGCCTTCGACACGAACGGAATGGAAAACGGCCTCCTCCTCGCCGCCCTCCTCTTCTCCTTCTGGGCGCTGACCGTCCCGCCGCGCGACGGACGGCCCTGGCTCTGGATCGGCCTCTCCTGGGCCGCGATCATGTGGAGCCGCCCGGACGGCTTCATCTACGGCGGCGCCCCCGCGGGGGCGATCCTCCTCTTCGGCGCCGGGATCGCGACGGGCCGGGGACGGCTCTGGCTCCTGCGCCAGTACGGCCTCGCGTTGGCCCTCTCCGTCGCCCTCTACCTCCCGTGGTTCCTCGGCTCCTGGGCCTACTACGGCTCCCCCGTCTCCAACACCGTCGCCGCGAAGGGCGTGAACCTCCACTGGTCGTTCCTCGAAAAAATCGCCCCGAAGCGCGACGCCGTCCCCGTTTCGGTCGAGGCGCCCGCGCCTGTTCCCGCCCCCGCGCCGACTCCGGCCCCGACGGCAGCGGCGACGCCCGCCCCCACCGAGGCCCCGGCGGCGGCCCCGCACCGCTCCTTCCTCCAGCTCCTCCACCTGAACCGCCTCCACTTCGAGGCCCTCAGCTACATCTACAGCCCGATCTACATCCAGTCGGGCGGCTGGCCCCCGGCGGTGAAGACATGGGCCTGCCTCCTCGTCTTCTTCGGCGGACTCCCCCTCCTCCTGCCGGGCGTCACGCGGACGACCCGGGCGGCGGCCTTCGCCTTCCTCGGCGTCGCCGCCTACTACTGCTACATGCCCCACGCCTCCCCGTGGTACATGCCGACGGGGGCGTGGCTCGGCTATCTGGCCCTCCTCCTCGGCGCAATCGACCTCCATTACCTGACCGGCGCCTCCCACCGCCTCGCGTGGCGGGCGGCGGCGGGGATCGCCGTCGCGGCGCAGCTCTTCCTCTTCCTCGCCGTCTGCGCGGAGATGCGGGTCCAGCAGCGCCTGATCGAGCTGGGCGTCCGGACCCCCATCGGCCTCTGGCTGCGGGACCACGCCGCATCGAAGAAGGAGACCGTCTTCCTCGAACCCCTCGGCTACATCGGCTACTACTCCCAGTTGAAGATGGTCGATTTCCCCGGCCTCTCCGCGCCCGAAGTCGTCGCCCTGCGGCGGAAGTTCCAAACCGACAACTGGGCCGTCCTGATCCGCGAGCTGAAGCCGACGTGGCTCGTCCTGCGCCCCTTCGAGGTGGAGATGATCAACGGCGACAACCCCGCGCTCATTCCCCAGTACGACGCTGTGAAGACCTTCGACGCCAGCGCCGGGGTCGCCGCCGCGCGGATCTACGGCAAGGGCTACCTGGAGTGCGACCAGACCTTCACCGTCTTCCGGAGAAAGGAATAGCGCCATGCCCCGGCGCGAGTCCCGCGCGGCAGGGGCCGTCCCACATCGCCGCGCTCGACCTCTTCCGCGCCGTCGCCGTCCTGATGGTCGCGACGGCCCACTTCGGGCGGGCCTTCCCCGGCCCCGCCGCGAAGTTCTGCGCCGATTACGGCAAGCTGGGCGTCGAGGTCTTCTTCGTCATCTCCGGCTACGTCATCCCCTACAGCCTCGCCCGCGCGGGGTACCGCTGGGGCTGGAGCCGGGACGGATCCCGCCCGCTCCGTGTCTTCGCCGCGAAGCGCTTCCTCCGCATCCATCCCCCCTACCTCGCCGCCGTCGCGCTGACCCTCGCCATCATGCTCCCGTGGCGGCACGCCCTCGGCCTCCCCACGGGGGAGACCTGGGGGACCGTCGCGCGGAGCCTCGCCTACCTCCACTTCCCGGTCGACAACCCCGTCTTCTGGTCCCTCCTCGTCGAGGTCGAATACTACGCCCTCGTCGGCCTCCTCTTCCCCCTCCTGGCCCACCGGCGGCAGGCCGTCGCGTGGGCGTCCCTCCTCGGCCTCCTCCTCCTCGCCCGCCTCTCCGGGGAGCCCGGCGGCGCCTTCCACCTGCCGCAATACCTGCCCCGGTTCGCCGCCGGGTTCGCCCTCTTCTGGCTGGGCGAGGGGCGGATCGGCTGGAAGACCTTCGGCGCGCTCCTCGCCGCCCTCTGGTTCTGGGACCACGGCTCCCCGGAGGAGAGTGCCTCCCTCCTCGCCGCCCTCGCCATCGTCGCCGCGGGCCGGGCGGGCGCGGGCGCAGGCCTGATGCGGCACCGGGCGTTCGCCCCCCTCTTCTTCCTCGGCACGATCTCCTATTCCCTCTTCCTGATCCACCTCCCCGTGGGCGGAAAGGTCCTCGTCCTCACGCAGCATATCCTCGGCGGGTCGGGCGGTTGGATCGTACCGGTGTCGATCCTGGGCTTCCTTGCGGCGCTGGCCTCGGCGATCGGCGCCGCCTTCCTCTTCCACCGCTTCGTCGAGTCCCCCTGCCACCGCGCGGCGGGGAAAATAGGCTATAAAACCGATTGTGCTCCATTAAAAAGGGCGTAGAAATGGGGAAATCTTCCCCATGCTTGCCGCCCTTCATTCCGCCGACTTGGCCCTGATGCTGGCGGCGAATCGTCTCGTCGGCCTCCGCGACAGCCTCGACGTCCTCTTCCGGGTCTTCAACCACAACACCGTCTGGATGGGCGGCCCCATCCTCTTCTCCCTCGTCTACCTCTGGTTCTCCGACGGGGCGCGGCACCGCGCGGCGGTGGCCCGGGGCCTCGGCGCCGTCATCGTGGCAACGACCCTCTCCGTCTTTCTCCAATCGACCCTCCACGTCCACCTCCGCCCCCTGACCGATCCCGCCCTCGCCCCGCAGCTCCGCCTCGGGAACCTCCACCTCCAGGAAATATGGTGCCACAAGAACAGCTTCCCGAGCGACACCGCGACGCTCTACTTCTCCGCCGCCGCCGTCGTCGCGCTGGAGAGCCTCCCCCTCGGCCTCCTCTCCCTATTCTGGGCCGCGATCAGCGGGGGCCTCGTCCGCATCGCGTGCGGCTGGCATTATCCGAGCGACAGCCTGGGGGGCATCCTCCTGGGCGCGGGCCTCGTCTGGCTCGCCTCGCGCAGCGCGCGCCTGACGGAATGGACCGCCCGGGCGATCCGCCTGGCCGAGAAGCGCGAACCCCTCCTCCACGCCGCCCTCTTCCTCTTCCTAGCCGACCTCTCGACCCGCTTCGCCGGATTGCAGGCCGTGGCGAAGGGGGTGCAGCTGCTGCTCCATCTCTAATCGATCTTCCCTTCGGCCAGCTTGTGCCAGCTGATCCCGGCGACGCAGGGCTCCCCGCTGAGGCGGCCGACGAGCTGCTCCACCTGCATGTCGTGGCTCTCCTCGCTCGTCAGCAGGGCCTTGAGATCGACCTCGTTTCCCGCGCCGTCCCCGTGGCGCGTGCTGTGGAGCTCGTGGAGGATCAGCGGGGAGATCGCGACGAGCTGGACGACGAGGGAGCGGACGTGGGCCTCCTGGGCCTTCGGCACCGTGAGGCGGATCGCGTAGCGGATGCCGCGCTCCTGCGGGTCGCTCGGTTGCCGGTTGATGAAGGCGACGAGCGGGCGG
>CAISZB010000582.1 GCA_903889845.1 uncultured Verrucomicrobium sp.
CCTTCCTATCCCAGCTTCCCCGACGATCCTCCATGGCTTCATATGAGGGATTCTCCTGCCACTTCTTCCAATACCGCTCAATCGTGTCGTGAGAAATGAACTTCTGGCCATACACCTCGTTCAGTTTCCTTTCCATATCGAACGGAGAGGCCCCCGATGCCTGCATTTCTTCCATCGTTTCCTTCATCAAATTGGCGCGGAAGGTGGCGTGAAAGCTTTTGAACTGAATCTTGGCACTAAGAGGAGATGTCGCATCCATATACCCCTTAAGATCTTTGATCGGCCATAGCTTAAATGTTAATAAATGCGATATAAAGTGATAGAAAGCATTGCGATTTCGAAAAAAGCCGGGAAATCTGATCCGATGGGAAAGGTAGTGCTGCGTTTGGAGAACACCGTTCGCCGCCGTCTGGTCGCGAAAAAGAGGAATGAAGGAGGAAAATACCGGGACATCATCGAAGAGGCTATCGACCGGCACCACGGACGATTGATGGAGGCCGAAGATAAATCGGTCTTCATTGCAGAATTGGCTGCGGAGCGTCGGTATGCTGAAAAACTACCTTATGCATCAGCCCAGAAGACCCTTGGAACCGAACTGACCGAGACCGGCCATGAAAAGCTGAGGTTCTGCGCTATGGTTCAGGGCATCAGCGAATCACTGGTCGTCAATCAGGCCCTCATTTCCTTTTTACGTATCGGCCCTTGGACGCCGGACGCCGTCGATAGCCTCGAAGAGTGGATCGGTTTTAATTCGCCTCTGACAACCACTAGACAACTTCAGGCCTTTCTGGCCTCCCGCGGCGATGAGGATTAGCAGCTACATCGATGCGCCGGCGAAGTCCCTTATCTTCGTCGATGCCTCCATCTTCCTCTATGCCCTCACCAGCGGCCCTACAAAAATTGTTCCCCGTAGCAAAAAGGTAAAAAAAGAATGGGCCGTCTCCCTTCCTCATGCCGCTCCTGAAATAGCGAAGCAGATCACCGAAGAGCGGGAACAAGAGCCGGGGTATGCCCCTCTTTGCCGGGAACTGCTGAAAGACGGCCTAAATCGGAGATACCATATTTTCACCACATCGGGCGTCATTCAGCGAGTCGTTGAAGTCATTGCCCAGATCCAATCTCAGCCGAGCCTCTTTGCCAAAAATAGAGCCAAAGCTCCCGCTCACCTTGGAAAGAATGATGCCTTAAATCATGCTCGACGGTGGGCATTGGGGTGGACATGTAGAATGGGGGAGTATTTGAACATTGCTTGCCCCGTCCCCGAAGACTTCAGCAGGGCGAACGAAATAGCCCACAAACAGACCGATATGCCTTTCGCCTGGGCACTCGATCTGGCTATCGCCGAGAGGGAGGCACAGACCACCCCCAAGAACCCCTTGCGCGTCGCCAGCTTCTCAGCCAAGGCCAACACCATCGTGAACGGCGACAAAACCAAAATGCGGCGTCTCGTCTTTGCCCCCTACATCGCGTGGATGATGGAAAGGGAGGCATGGAGAAGGAAGCGGTTGGCAGACGGGATTGCAGTGGAACCCTCTTTGGCCGAAGTTGAATCGCGGCGGCAAGCTGCCCTTTGGAACCCCTATTTTCCGGGGATTTCCATTGAGAAATGAGACATTCCTCCGCATCCTGCATAATATCCCCCGTTCTTATTCGCGTCGCTAATCACTTAATACGAAGGGCTTGCGGATATAATCTCAAGATCGATTTACAGAAAAATCTTAAGATCGATTGCTTTGGGGTCGCGACCCCAAAGCGCGGGGACAGGCCCGGGAATCCTTAAAGCCGGAGGCGATTCTCGGATGGCGGGCCGGGAGGCGGGGCCGCAATCCCTCCCTTCACGATTCGCAAGCGGTCCCGGCCAGCCTTCTTCCCTGTTCCCCCCTTACCGTTCCCCCATTTTCACCCCAATTCCCGCAAACGTCCTCTCCCCCCCGTCTCCCCCTTTTATCTCCCCCCTGTCTCCCTCCCGTTGATCCTTTCGCGACTTTGTGCTATCTCTAGCCCGTTATGGAAGGGAAAGGCATGCTTTGGGCATTCTTCGGGTTCGTCGTCCTCGTTGTGGTCGGCGTCTTTTTTTTGTCCCAATTGACCGTAGGGGAGAAGGCAAAAGACGTTCATGCGGGGATCAACTTCATGAACGGCAAGATTTCCTCGGTGCAGCCCAGCCAGAGCTTTCAGGCGGTCTTGGCGAGCCCCGAACTGGCTCGCCAATCGGGAGCGTTCAAGATCGGCGCCGATTACCAGGCCTTTCGCGTCGCGCAGCACCTCTGGGCGAAGGTCCGCAGTGCTGCTCCGGGGGACTCGGCCCGCGAGGAGGTGGCGGGGTTCTACGCGCAGGTGCAGGATCAGCTGAAGCAGGACTTGCTTTCCAATCAGTTCACGGCGGCCACCTTGGGCGATATTGTCGGGGAGTCGGGATTGTGGGATAAGCTCAATCAGGATCCGCGGTAGGCGTCCTTCTCTGATATGAATTCCTCCGGCGTCGCCTTCATCTCTCTCATTGCCGGAGCGGCCCTTGGCGCGGGCACCCTGTATCAAAAGGTGCTCAAGCCCGAGGAGGACCAGGCGGCGGCCCAGATGGAGGTTTTGCAGACAGAGGTGCGTCAGGCCCAGGAAGCGTTGAAGGCGGCGCAGGAAGCGACGCGACAGGGGACGGAGAAGTCGTCCGCGCCGGTTCAGGAAATCAACGCCTCGGCCGTTGCCGAAGCGATGAAGCGGACCGATGCCCTGGCCCGGGAATTGGCCGAGGAGAAGAAAAAGGAGGAGGCTTTGGCGAGCCAGTTGGCCGAGCTCCAAGGTTCCAAGCCCTCCGCCTCGGGTTCGGACTCGGCCTCGTCGGGAACGGCGATGGCTCAGGCCGCCCCCTCCCCGGCGGATAGCTCCACGACCAAGGGGCCGACGCTGGCCGACCTGAAGCGCGATCTGGCGGCGGCGCAGGATGCCTTGGCCGATGCAAAGCGGCGGCGCGCCGAATGGGAGGCCGCCCTCAAGCAGGAGAGCCACAGCAAGGACAGCGGTACCCCACCCGATGAGTTTTCCTCTCGCCGAATCAATGCGCTTCAGGCGACGGTCGATAACCTGCAGTTCAAGGTCGATACCTTCGGGTTGTAAAAAGGTGTAGCCCCCGAGGAGGAGAAGGA
>CAISZB010000583.1 GCA_903889845.1 uncultured Verrucomicrobium sp.
CAGCCCCTCCGGCGCGGCCCTCCCAAAGTGCATGCCACGCTCTAAAGCCGATCCGGCGGGAACTGCAATACTGCTGGGAGGGGGCCCCGGGATCAGAGCCCATACGGCCCGCTCGACAGCGCGGCCATGTGCTGCGCCTCCGCGTGGAGGCGGCCCCGGAAGAGGACCTCGACGAGGCAGACGTCGTCGAGGAAGGCCTCGGCCCCCGCGCTCGCCTTCGCCGCGGCGAGGACGGCGTCGAGGAAGCCCTTCCCCGCCGGCAGGGCGGCGCACTTCCCGACGAGGGAGAGGAACATCGCGTCGTTGAGGCCGATCTCCGCCTCGTCGCCCAGGTCGCGCAGGCCGTCGGTGTAGAAGAAGAGGCGGTCCCCCGGCTCGATCGTGTCCTCCAGGACGGTGTAGGTCGAATCGCCCATGAAGCCGAGCGGCACCGAGGAAGGGACCCGGACCGGCGCGCCCAGCAGGCGGATGCCGCCCTTGCTGCAGGCGACGAGCGGGGCCGCATGGGAGGCCGCCGCGAAGCGGATCCGACCCGTCTCGACGTCGATCACCGCGTAGAGGCCGGTGACGTAGATCGGCGTCTTCATCCGCTCGAAGAAGGGGTAGAGGAGGCGGTTCGCCTCGGCCAGGAAGGCCCCGGGATCGGAGGCGACGGGGAGGAGGTCGTCGACCAGCGTCCGCTGCATCGCCGTGATGAGGGCCGCATGGACGCCGTGCCCCATCACGTCGCAGATGAAGACCCCCGCCTGCCGCGACCCGATCGGGATCACGGTGAAGAAGTCGCCGCCCACCTTCCCCACCGGCTGATAGCGGTAGGCGAAGCCGAGGGCGCTCTCCTCCTCCCGCGCCGTCGGCGGGAAGAGAGGGAAGCGGTTCGGCAACAGCGCCCGCTGGACCTGACGGGCCAGCTCCAGTTCCCCCTCCATCTGCGCCTGCTTCTCGGCCAGGGCCTCGGCGTATTGCTGCAATTTTTCGGCCCGCTCGTGCTCCTCCGTCACATCGCGGGAGATGCCGCAGACGCCGACGATCTCCCCCAGGTGGTCCCGCAGCGGCGCCTTCGTCGTCGAGGCCCAGCGGATCCGCCCGTCGGGGAAGACCTCCCGCTCCACCTTCCCGACCAGCGTCTCCCCGGTCTCCATCACCCGGACCTCGTCGGCGCGGGCGGGCTCCGCATGCTCCGGGAGGAAGATGTCGGCATCACTCTTCCCGAGGACGTCGGCGGCGGTCTTCAGGCGGAAGAATTCGAGGAGCGCCTTGTTCACCGCGATGAAGCGGCTTTCCCGGTCCTTGAAAAAGATCCGGTCCGGGCTGATCTCCATCAGCGCCATGAGGAGTTGGTGATTGATGTCGGCCAGGGGCTGGGCCGCCTCCTTCCCCTTGGCGACCGAGGCCGAAGCCGTGCCGCCGGCGGGGGCGGCTTTGGCTTTTTGGGGGTCGCTCTTCAGGTCGCTCATGGGGGAAAAGAGGATTCCGGGAAACGAAAAGGGAGGGGCGGGCGGTTAGCCGACCCGGGAGAAGATGCCTTGTACAGTAGCACGCATGCGGACCGGGTCGAGACCCCGGGACTTCATTAAAACCGTTCCGCCCCCCCCTCAACAAGGTAAAAACAATCCCCCCTTCGGCTCTCCTTCGGCGGGAATTGTTTCGATTAAACCTCTCTTGCGTAAAATCGAAACGCCCGTAGATTAAGTTCGCTATTTTTATAGCACGTTATTTACAACCCGAACGCAACACCCCAAAGGAGCACTTATCATGGCTTTTGAACTCGCCCCCCTTCCCTACGCGAAGGACGCCCTCGAACCCCACATCGACGCCCTGACCGTCGAGATCCACTACGGCAAACACCACCAGACCTACGTCACGAACCTGAACAAGGCCATCGCCGGGAAGCCGGAGCTGGAGAGCCAGTCCCTTGAAGCGCTCCTGAAGGCCCTCCCCACCCTCCCTGCGGACGTCCAGGGCCCGATCCGCAACAACGGCGGCGGCCATGCGAACCACACCCTCTATTGGAACATCCTGGCCCCGAACGCGGGCGGCGCGCCGACCGGCGCCCTGGCCGAGGCGATCACCGCCACCTTCGGCGGATTCGACGCCTTCAAGGAAAAGATCGAAGCGGGCGGCCTGGGCCGGTTCGGCAGCGGCTGGGTCTGGCTCGTCGTCTCCGGCGGGAAGCTGGAGATCGTCACCACCCCCAACCAGGACAGCCCGATCACCGACGGCAAGACCCCGATCTTCGGTGTCGACGTCTGGGAGCATGCCTACTACCTGAAGTACCAGAACCGCCGGGCCGATTACCTCAAGGGGTTCTGGAATTTGGTGAACTGGGACGCGGTCGCGAAGAACTACGCGGCGGCGCTGGCTTAGGGCGCTCTTTCGGTCATGGGGGGGGATTCCTCCGATCCCGAAGGGATCGCAGCCGGTAGCCGGTGGTTGAGCGCGGGAGCGCGACACCACCGGTTTCAGGGCCGGAAAAATTCGCCCCGTCCAAGACGAAGCTCGTTTTTTTTGCTTAGCCGGGGCGCACCTCGGAAACCCGCTGCGACCCCTGCCGGGGTCAGGGAAACGCAAAAAAGGCGCCTTGGTTACCCAAGGCGCCTTTTTCGTTTGAAAAGGAATGAAGCTTACTTCCGCTCTTTGTGAAGAGTGTGGCGGCGGAGGAAAGGATTGTACTTCATGAGCTCGATCTTTTCCGTCGTCAGCTTCTTGTTCTTCGTCGAGAAATAGCGGGAAGCGGGCTTACCTTCGGCTTTGGCCTCAGAGCATTCCAGGGTGATGTGTTCGCGCGGCATTCGGGAGAAAGTAGAGAGTAATCCTTCAGAGGCAAGTACTTTTCACGGGGACGTACGGCTTAAGTCCCCTCTTCCCCCGCACGGAGTCGCTCGTAGAGGACGACCTGCAGGAAAGGGAGAAAAAGCCCCCAGATCGGATAGATAGACCCGATCCCGATTTGCCAGACAAAGAAAAAGGAGGAGGAACGCAATAATTCGGAGACCAAGTATAAAGCAAGTGGGGTCAACGCCATAATCAGGATTTGAAGCAACGCGAATTCCCCCACCAACTTCTTGTTTTTCTGCGTCAGTTCCCACGATTTCTGGAAAAAGGCAAAGGGATTCCGGAACGGCTCATCGACGATTAGGTAGAGCAACGGGAAAAGAAGGAAGGCATTGATGAGGTGATAGATCACGCCCGTGGCAACGGAGATCGACGTCCACCACCCGGTAGAGGGATTTCCGAAAACAGGAAGGCTTCCCTGAGCGCACCACCACGCCATCAGCATCGAAGGCCCGCTGATGATCCAGGTAATGATATGCTCCAGGATGAAAATACCGACCACGGTCCAGAACGGGACATTCCGGCAAAAAAGCATCTCCTTCCACCGAGCTTCCCCGGTCCGAACCATCCTCAGAAAAACAGCTGCCACGCCGATCCCGACAAAGATCATCACGAAGGAATACCCCTCCATCAGAGCTATCGACTTCACCGAAAACCCGTGCCAGACACTGTGCGCCCCTACCCGGCTGGAGAAGTGATTGGAGAGGTGATTCACCCCCCGCTGGATTGCGAAAATCAGCACCGGGAGAACGAGAGCCACCCGCGCTTTCCGAAACGCATGGACCATCCACCGCCAAGCCTCGATGAAAACGTCGATAAGCTGGAGCGGAGGAAAGGTCGCGGCCATCCCCCATGTGTAGCACGCCCCTTCCCAAAGGAAAACGAAACCCGAAGTTGACCGCCTTGACTTTCACTCAACGTAAAACTAAGTTTTACGCATGGTCAAAACCGTCTCCCGCATCGGCAACTCCCAGGGGATCATCTTCGATGCCGCCCTCCTGGAATTGACCCATCTGAAGGCGGGGGACCAGGTCAATGTCGAGGTTCACGACGGGGGGACCATCACCCTCTCCCCGATTCGGCCCCGCGTCAGCCCGGAGGCCTTCACCCAGGCCGTCGGCGACGTCGTGCGGGACTATGCCGCCACGCTGAAGAAGCTCTCCTGAGCCGGGCCTGCGGCCTCCCTTCATGGACTGGATCTACCTCTCGGTCGCCCAGGTCGTTGAAATCCACGACGCCGTCCTGCAAGCCCACGGCGGGGCCGAGGGCGTCCGGGAAACGGCCCTCCTCGAATCGGCGGTCCACGCCCCGCAGGCCGGGATGGGCGGGACACCGCTCCTCACCGATCCCGACGACATCGCGGCGGCCTACCTCTTCTACCTCTGCCGCAACCACGCCTTCCTCGACGGGAACAAGCGGACGGCCCTGGCCACCGCCCTCGTCTTCCTCCGCCTCAATGCGCCCCAAAGCGGCCTCCGTCCGAAGCCCGACGGGCCGGAGTGGGAAGCTCTTGTCCTCGACGTGGCGACAGGCCGCCTCGACCGGGAGAAGACAGCCGCCCGGCTCCACGCCCTCGTCTCCGAGGAGGCGTGACGGCGTCGAGTTTTCAGGAAACTTCGATCTGCCCCCGGCTCCGAATCCCAAGCCAGCCCTAGCCTCCTAGGTCGGTGTGTCTTGCGGGGACGCAGCACCTTCCTCTACCTCCCACTCCCGAAGCCGCAGACGTTCGTAAAGCACGCACCAGAAACAATCAGCAAAGAATCCAAACACCCATCCCATGGCGCTAATGGCATACCGGAAGTGCGAGGTTTCAAAGTGAGAAACCAAATCCTGGCGGTTGCTGTGACTGAACACCCACAACGAGGAGACACCTGTCATGCAGGCCATAAACAAGACTTGAAAAAGAATCACCTTCACCATGATTCCCCAATTCCGAGAGGTCAGCGTCCAGGCTCTCCAATAAATAGAGAGCGTCCCAAGCGACGACTTGTCCACCAACAGATAAGGAACGGGAAATAGGATAAAAGCAGACCAAGTCAGGGTGACCAGAGTCGCCAAAGGATAGAGAGCTACCAATAGATTGAACCGCGACTGCATGGTCATTCCATTGCCCATCCATGACATCCCATAGGAAAAAAGCTCTCCGATCCCGACCTGAATCGCAAATACTCCCGCCAAGGTTCCTGCCCCCTTCCAGGGATCTCGCATCACCTTCACTCTCCCCTCTCCGGTGCGAATCAATCTTAAGAAAACTGCTGAAAGCCCGACATCGAGGCACCAGGGTGAAAAGGAAAGCGCCGTTTCCCATACCTTCGGGAACGGAAAGTTTTCCGTCTGGCGGGAGACCCATTCCACACCCCAGTTCACCCCCGTCACGACCAAATAGAGGAGCAGAACGGCGGGGGCTTTCCTCACGGCATATCCCATCCACCGACAAGCCTCGTAAAAGACCTCATCGAAATCAATGGAAGGGGCGGAAGAAGCCACCCCTCCTCTGTAGCACGCCCCCTCTCCATGGGAAGCCGGGAATCACCCCCCCTTGACACTCCAAACCGGCCCTCTAGCCTGAACGGATGCCTCAGCCCGCCGCTGCCGCCTCTGCCTCGCATCCCGCTTCCGCCCCTGCCGTGGGGTTGAAGGAGCGCACCCAGGCCTTCACTGTCCTCGACTCCGCCGCCGATGCGGCAATCGATGCCCGCGCCCGGGAGGCGACCCGGAAATCGCGCGAATTCCTCCTCTCGATCCAGAAAGAGGACGGCCACTGGGTCGGCGAACTGGAGGTCGATGCCACGCTGACCTCCGACTACATCCTCTACATGCACTGGCTGGGGGAGATCGACTACGAGAAGCAGTCGAAGTGCGTGAAGCACATCCTGAAGGAGCAACTCCCCGACGGCGGCTGGAACATCTATCCCACGGGGCCGAGCGAGGTCAACGCCACGGTCCAGGCCTACCTGGCGCTGAAGCTGGCCGGGTTCACCCCGGACGAGCCGGAGATGAGGAAGGCCCATTCCGCGATCCTCCGCATGGGCGGCATCCCGAAGTGCAACACCTACTGCAAGCTCAACCTCGCCATCCTCGGCCTCTTCCCCTGGGAACACCTCCCGATCATCCCGGTGGAGCTGATCCTCCTGCCGACGTGGTTCCCCTTCAACATCTACGAGATGTCCGCCTGGAGCCGGACGATGGTGATCCCCCTCGCCATCATCAACCACTTCAAGCCGACGCACCACCTGCCGGAGGACAAGCAGCTCCACGAACTCTACCCCTACGGCACGGAATACGCCGACGTCGCCCTGCCGTGGAGCAAGAAGGCGATCTCCTGGCGGAACTTCTTCCTCACGATCAACCTCTTCCTGAAGTTCCTCGAACGGCTCCCGTGGCGCCCCTCGCGCGGCCCGGCGCTGAAGAAGGCGGAGCAGTGGCTCATCGACCGCGTCGGCCAGGGTTCCGACGGCCTCGGCGCGATCTATCCCGCGATGATGTATGCGGTCATCGCCCTGAAGGCCCTCGGCTACACGGACGAGAATCCGCTCCTCAAGAAGGCGAAGAAGGACTTCGCCGACCTCCACCTGGACGACCAGGCGAACGACGACTTCCGCATCCAGCCCTGCTTCTCCCCCGTCTGGGACACGGCGATCACGGCCAGCGCCGTCGCCGAATCGGGGCTCCCCCTCGACGATCCCCGCCTCCAGAAGGCGGCGCAGTTCCTCATGTCGAAGGAAGTGAAGCACCACCGCGGCGACTGGGCGGTGAAGAACCCCCACCCGGAAAACAGCGGCTGGGCCTTCGAATACAACAACATCTACTACCCCGACGTCGACGACACCCTCGAAGTCATGATGGCCCTGCGCCTGGTGAAGGCGGAGGACGAGGAGGAGAAGCGGCGCGTCATGGAGCGCGCCTACGGCTGGATCGTCAGTTTCCAGTGCAAGGGCGGCGGCTGGGCCGCGTTCGACAAGGACGTGACGAAGGGCTGGCTGGTCCACGTCCCCTTCGCCGACCACAACGCGATCCTCGATCCCCCCTGCAGCGATTTGACGGGGCGCGCCCTGGAGCTTTTCGGCAAGATGGGCGTGAAGCGGAGCGAGAAATTCGTCCAACGCGCCATCGCCTTCATCCGGAAGACGCAGGAGCCCGACGGCTCCTGGTACGGGCGTTGGGGCGTGAACTACATCTACGGCACCTGGCAGATCCTCCGCGGCCTGGAGGCCATCGACGAGGACATGAACCAGGACTGGATCATCCGGGGCCGCGACTGGCTCGAATCGTGCCAGAACGAGGACGGCGGCTGGGGGGAGACCGTCGCCTCCTACGACGACCCGAACCTGAAGGGCCAGGGCGTGAGCACGGCCTCGCAGACGGCCTGGGCCGTCATGGGCATCCTGGCCTGCGGCGACGCGAACCGGCCCAGTGTCGTGCGCGGCATCGACTATCTCTGCCGGACGCAGAACGCCGACGGCTCCTGGAGCGAGACACTGATCACCGGCACTGGCTTCCCCAAGGTCTTCTACCTCCGCTACGACATGTACCGGAACAACTGGCCCCTCCTCACGCTGGCCGAGTTCAACAAGCGCCGTGCCGAGCAGGCGAAGAAGGCCGAAGCCTGGGCCGCCTCGACCCTGAAGATGGCCGAGTACCGCCGCCGCCGGGATGCGACCGAGGCCGCCGCTGCAAACGGGGCCGCCTCGACCAACGGCGCCGTCGCTCCGACCTCGTCCTAAACCGCCCGTCGTGATCGCCCTCGCCTTCGCCCTCGAAAACGAAGCGGCACCTCTCCTCCGGCGGCTTTACCGGAGGAAGGCGTTCCTCCTCGGCGAAAAGGTGCCGTGCCACATCGGCATCCTCGACGGCGAGGAAGGGACCACCGTCCTCGTCCTGCTCCTGGGGATGGGCGCGGAGACCGCGCGCCGCCGCACCGCCCTGGCTCTGACGGAGTTGCCGAAGGAATTGGAGAAACACCATCTCACCCCCCTGCGCCTCCTGGTGCTGGCGGGGTACGCCGGGGCGCTCCGCCCCGGGCCGGGCTTCGAGCGGAACACCCTCCACGCCGCCTCCAACTACCTCTCCCCCACCGCCGCTCCGTGGCTCGACAAGGCCCTGCCCGGCACCCGGCGCGCCCTCCTGTACAGCGCCGACCGCGTCGCCTGCACGCCCGCCGCCCGCCGCGCCCTGGCCGACCGCGGCTTCGATCTCGTCGACATGGAGACCGCCGCCGTCGCCGAGGAGGCGGCCCGCTTCGCCGTGCCGCTCCTCCCCCTGCGCGTCGTCTCCGACGGGATCGAGGACCGGCTGCCGGAGCATCTCCTCTCCGCCTCCTTCGACACCGTCCACCAGCGCCCCATGCCCCTGCGCCTCCTCCTCGCGTTCCTGAACCGGCCGTGGGAGATCGTCCCATTCGTCCGTTTTATCTCCCACCTCGGCCCGGCGAGGGAGACCCTGTGCCATGCCGTGGCGCAGATTGCGGAGTTGGCGCGGTAGGGGGAACTCTGGCGCTATCCTAAAGGCCATTCTTCCAATAGGAGTCTGGGCGTATTGGTACCGTCTCCCCACGCGGTACGTACCCTCGGAGATTCGGGGATTCAGCCGAGGCTGCGCCTCGGGAGGAGAATAGCCTCCACTGCGCGCTCTTCTCCTCACACGGGCTCTTAGCTGG
>CAISZB010000584.1 GCA_903889845.1 uncultured Verrucomicrobium sp.
CCTGCCCCGAAGGGGAGGCCATCCCCCCCTACTTCAGCACCGCCGCAATCGCGTCAACCGTCTTCGCCACGGCGGGCGGGGCGGTCTTCAGCGCGACGAGCGACAGCGGGTAGACGACCGGCTTGTCCGAGGGGATCACCTTCGCCGTGGGAGGCAACGGGATCTCGAACGAGACAAAGGCAAAGCCGCCCGGGATCTGGGAGACGATGATCGGGATATTCTTCGCGTCGGGGATCTCCCGCGCCGTGGCGGCGTAGGGAGCCCCCTTCAGCAATCCTTTCTGGAACATGACCCGGTAGCCGTTGGAGGGCGGCGGCAGGACCAGCGAGACCGGCACGTCGTTCCCGCCCACGTCCTTCCAATTCGCCGTCTTCCCGGTGAGGAGGGAGGCCGCCTGGTCGAGGGTCAGGGACTTGACCGGATTCGACGCATCAGTGACAAAGACGAGGGTCGTCGCCTTGAGCGGGGTGACGGTCAGCGTCGCCGGATCGATCTTGCCCGGGTTCTTTTCCTGGGCCTCGGCCAGGACGACGTCCCAGGGCCCGCCGATCAGCCCGATATCGGCCCGCCCCTCGACCGTGTCGAGGAGGCCGCGCAGCGTGGTATCGCCGATCAGGGCCAGGGTCTGTCCCGAGGCGGCCTCGATCTCGGCCTTCTTCGCCGTGACCTTCGTCACGAGCGTCACTGACCCGGCCAGCCGCACCATCCCCGTCTGGGCGAGTCCCGACGCGGCCTGAAGCTGCAGGCCGAGGATTCCCGCGGCAAGGAGCAGAATGCATTTCACGGATTTCATCATCGTATTCCTTTCGTTCCTTTTGTGTTAAAGCGCGGGAAGGGAATCCCCTAATCTTTTCCCGTCCACGTCCCCGGGGCGGGAAGACCCCGCTTCGGTCCCTCGGTCGAAGCACCCCGAACTGCCCCCATGGGAATCCGCTTCTCCATCAAAATCGGGGCGTCGGCCTCGACCACGCGAGACGCGCCCGAGGAGATCGGCCGGACCGGACCCGAGGGAGCCCCGGAAAGAAGCCGGGCGAGCTCGTCCGTCACCCCGGCCAGGGCGGAGGCCTGATTGCGCATTCCCTCCCCGGCCTGGGAGACCCGGCCGGCCTCGGTGGCGTTGTTTTGCACCTGGCGGTCGATCTCGGAGATCGCCGTGTTGACCTGGTGGATGCCCAGGCTTTGCTCCGAGGAGGCCGAGGCGATGCCCGTCACGACCTCATCGACCTTGCGGATCTCCTGGGCGACCTCGACGAGCTGCTTTTCGACCTTGCTCCCCTGCTCGACGATGCCGAGGAGAATCCGGTTCGTCGAATCGCAGGCGGAGGTTCCGTTGCGGCTCTTTTCGAGGGAGGCATCGATCTGGATCGAGACCTCCTTCGCGGCCTCGGCGCAACTCTGAGCCAGACGCCGGACCTCGTCGGCGACGACGGCGAAGCCGGCCCCGGCCTCGCCCGCGCGGGCCGCCTCGACGGCGGCGTTCAGCGCCAGGATATTCGTCTGGAAGGCGATCTGGTCGATCGTGGAGAGGATCTTCGCGATCCCTTTGCTCGATTCCTCGATCGCCCCCATTGCGGTGGTCAGCGAAGCGGAGGCGACCTGGACTTCGGACATCTTCGCCTCCATGTCCCGCATCAGGGCCACCCCCTCGTCGGCCTTGCGGCGGGTCTCGCCGGCAAGGGTCTTCGCCCGCCCGGCGTCCTCCGCATTGCGGCGGATCATGCTGTCGATCTCCTCCATCGAGGAGCTGGTCTCCTCGATCGAGGCCGCCTGGCCCGAGGAGATTTCGGCGATGTGGCGGCTGGCGTCGAGGAGCCCCTCCGCCCCTTCCTCGGCCTCGGAAACCTCCCCCAGGATGCGGTCGGTGATCCGGCGCAGGGGGCCGAGGACGTGGGAGCGGACGATCCACAGGGAAAGCAGCACCACGGCCAGCCCGGCCAGCACGGAGGTGACCAGGACCGAGTCCCGCAGGAAGGCCGCGCGGTCGAGGATCGCCAGCGGCTGCTTCGCCGTCGAATCGAGGGAGGCCGCGACGAGACCCCGGACCTGCCCGGCGATGGCGTCGGAGGCCGGGATGACCCGGTCATGGTAGGCGGTCCCGGCCGCCTGCTGCATGAAGTTGTAGACGTTCTTGAAGGCCTCCGCGGCCCCGCCGCGCAGGTTTTCGTTATTCTTCCGCAGCTCGTCCAAGGCGGCCTTGTCGAAACCCAGGGCTTCGAGTTTCGACAGGTGCCCGTCCATCTGGGAGGAGAGCGCGTCGAACTGGTCCCGCTCCGAGGCAATCGCCTTCAGATCGACTTCGCCGACCCCCTGGCCGACGAGGCCGATCTGCTTCCCCAGCACGTCGTGGATGCCGTAGAGCTCCCGCAGGGTGACGAGGCTGACCGAGGACATCTTCTGGGCTTCGCCGCTCAGGGGAATGACTTCCCCGACGGTCAGGACGGAAACGGCGAGCAGGCCGGCCACCCCGACGGCGACGACCAAGCCGATCCACCGCCCGATGGGCCAGGGAGACGTCTCCCCCGAATGAGAACGATTCATTTCAAAAATCCTTTCTTGAACGTGTGAAAATCCCGCTTCAACGGACCGCCGCTATTTTCCCAAGGCCGCGACAAGGGCGGCGACGGTTTTGGCGGCTTCGGGCGAGGGCGTCTTCTTCGTCACCAGGGAGAGCGGGAAGAGGAGGGGCTTGTCGGTCGCCAAGACGCGGTCGGTTCCGGCCAAGGGGATGTCGGCG
>CAISZB010000585.1 GCA_903889845.1 uncultured Verrucomicrobium sp.
ACCCGCGCGTTTGAACGAATGGAGGGCGTGCCGCCCTCCAACGCCTCCCTGCTCTGATACGGCGCGGGAAGAAAGACGCGTCCCTTCAGGCCATTCTCCCAAGGAGAGTTCTACTCCGCTGAATCCCTTATCTATGGGAGGAATCACCATGGGAGGAGCTTCGGAACCGAAGCGGCCTTCTCCCTATAGGAGTCTGGGCGTTTTGATCCTCTCTCCCCACACCGTACGTACCCTCGGAGATTCGGGGATTCAGCCGAGGCTGCCGCCTCGGGAGAAGAATAGCCTCCAAAGCGCGTTCTTCTCCCCACACAGGCTCTTAGCTGGGACTGCCTGCGCGATAGCGCAATCCACCCAAAGGGGAATCCAATCGGCAGGGGCGGGAGCCAACCTGAGGGGGCACCCCTCAGAAGCCTACAAACGCGCGGTGGGCATGGAGAGGTACAGGCAAGCGTAAGCGATTCTACCCGGTCCCGAAGGGCCTTACGGCCCTTCCCCCCTACTTCGGCAAATCCGCACTCACCAACCCATTCCTCGGCTTGAAGAAATACCGCAGCGTCAGCCCGCCCTGAATATCGTTATAGTCCGCCGACTTCGAATAGCCGCCGTACGCCCCCAGCTCGACATTCTCCGAAAGGAGGAATCCCCCCTGCATGAGCGTGGAGAAAACGAACGAAGTATTGTTATCCGCCTTCGACATCTGCCCGTCGGGATGAAGCGGAAAGACAGGGCTGGCCGACTGGTTATTCTGCTGGACGCCGGGACCGAGGTTCCCTTCCAGGATGTATTTCTTCCCCTCCTGCGTCAGGAACTGGAGGCCCAGGGTCCCCTCGATGAGGTGTTCCGGGCTGAAGTAGCCGCCCTGCCCGGCGGTGTAGCCGCTTAGGTTGTGCTCGAAGTGCTCGAAGAGGAACGACGGGCCGACAGTGAACTGGTCGAAGCCCTGGATCGGGATATTCCGCGACAGACTGAGGGAAAGGCTGACATGCTCGTTCGCCTCGACGCCCTCGCCGACGTCCCAGCCGTATTTCCCCTCGCCGAAGAAGCCCCAGTTCCCGCCGAGGCTCAGATACCCCTTCGCCCCCGCGCCGACATCGACAACGCGGCCCCAGCCCTGGCCGGTGTAGGGATCGCGGATGCCGGAGTAGGAGAGAAGGCTCTCCTTGATCGGATCGCCGTAGGCCCGGACGTCCCAGAACCCGCCCTCCTCCTGCTGGCGGAGGCCCAGCTTCCCGACGGGGACGGAGAAGACCGGCGCTTCCAAGGGGGTGACGCCCAGTTCGGCGTAGGGCGCCGTCCACCCGCTCCGCTCCCAGCCGAAGCGGAAGGCGTAGAGGTCCTGCAAGTCGCTCGTCGGCTGAAAAGCATAGGCGGCGGGCAGAATCGGGGCGTGGCCGACGGCGGCGTTCGCCGGAAGGCTGTCGCTCTCCAGGGAGACCCGCTCGACCTGCGTCGTGATCTTGTCGAGGCCGCCGTTGACATAGAGAACCCCTTCCATCCCCTCGATCGATTCCCGGTAGCGGCCCCGGCCCGGGTCGCCGGTCTTCTCCCGGTAGGAGCCGTAGGTGGAGACGGAGGGCTCGCTGAAATTCTTCAGCCCCGGATTGAGGCCCGGCTCCAGTTCCTCCGCGGCGGCGAATTCCTTCCGACCATAGAGCTGCCGGGATTCCTCCTGACGCCACATCACCCGCAGCGGCCCGCCCAGGGCCTCGGCCAGCGCCTTCATCCGATCCCGGCGACTCAGCTTCTGGAGGGAATAGAAAAGCCCCTCGGCGGCGGGCTTGTCCTGTTTCTGGCGGTAGAGCTTCTCGAAAAGGGCCTCGGCCTCCTCGTATTTCCCGGCCTGGAAGAGCTTCCATCCCTCGGCGATGGCCTGCCCCCTGGGATCGGCGGCGCCGCCCTGGGAAAAGCGGGGAATCTGGGGCGTCCACTTCTCCTCCGGGATGAAGAATTCCCGGCTGTCATCGACGTGAAGTTGAGGCTTGGACTCGTAAGAGAGGATGCCCCAGTTATGCCACAAGGGACGGTAATCGGAATTGGCGCACCGGCCCGCCCCGGCGACCAGGAAGAGGGCCAGCGCCACCCCGCCGGTGCGAACCGCGTGGAGGGCGAAGCGGGAAGAAGGCGGGAGGGCTTCCGCCGCCGAGGCCAGGGCCCCGGCGCGGAGGGGCTCCCGTTTACTTCTTCGCGCCGGTCTCTCCATGATTCTTCTTTCTCAACTTGATGACGATACGCCGGGTAAGGTAAGCGAAACCGGCGATCGCAAGCAAGGAGACAGCCACGAGGATGCCGACATGGTTGGAGAAGTAGAAATTCAACCGAATGGAAGCCTTCTTGCTGCCGACGGCGTAATTGTCCCCGGCCTTGTGGATCGCGAAGTGGCCCCCGTCCCAGACGGCGGTGTCCCCCTGGAGCGATTCCCAGTGCTCCGGGGAGACGATGTCGTGGGCGCGAAGAAGGAGGGTGTCCGAATCGCGCGCG
>CAISZB010000586.1 GCA_903889845.1 uncultured Verrucomicrobium sp.
TGATGGAGGCCGCAGGCGTCCCCGGCGTCGTCTTCGCCCCCACCGCGTGGGTGGGGAAAAAGAACGACTTCGACTACGGCGTCGAGCCCCCCGAGGACATCGCCTCCTGGGACGACCTCGCCGCGATGGAGCGAAGCGGCCTCGCCGTCCAGTCCCATGGCCGGAGCCACCGGGGCCTCTCCGACCTCTCCTTCGCCGAGATCGAGGAGGAGATCGCCGAGTCGAAGCGCGAGATCGAGGCGCGCCTCTCCCGCCCCGTCGCCTTCTTCTCCTTCCCCTTCGGCGACAACCGGAAGGACGACGAGGCGGGCCGCGCCCACATCGAGGCCGCCCTCCGCCGCCACGGCTACCGCGCCGCCTGCGTCTACGGCGGCGACCCCGTCCGCCTCGATCTCTCCCATCCCTACCGCCTCACCCGGATCGCGATGGGAGAGGACACCGACCTCGCCAAAGCCCTCGATTCCCGGTAAGACGCTCGGATGGCCTCCTACATTTTCAAAGCCGAAGCGACCGAGGCGACGACCCTCCTCTCCTTCCTCCTCTCCGCCTGGCCCGGCCGCGTCACCCGCACCCAGGCCAAGCGATGGCTCCACTTCAAGGCCGTCCTCGTCAACGGCGAGGGGCAGTCGAACTTCGCCCTCCCCCTCAAGCCGGGCGACGCCGTCGCGATCCGCTCCGGGAAATTCGCCCCTCCCGGCGCAAAGTTCCCCGCCGGGATCAAGATCGTCCACGAGGACAACTCGATCCTCGTCATCGAGAAACCGCCCGGCCTCCTCACCATCGCCACCGACAAGCAGGAGAAGGAAAACGCCTACTACAAGGTCACCGCCTACCTGCGCAAGCGGGGGCAGAACGAGCGCATCTTCATCGTCCACCGCCTCGACCGGGACACCTCCGGCCTCCTCGTCTTCGCGAAGACCCCCCAGGCGAAGCGCCACCTCCAGGGAAATTGGGAACGGGCCGTCGCGAAACGCTACGTGGCCCTCGTCGAAGGCGCACCGAAGCCCCCCCAGGGCACCCTCCGCAGCCACCTCGACGAAAGCCGGACCGAGCGCGTCGTCGCCCTCCCGGAGGCGACCGAACTGACCCGCGAGGCCATCACCCACTACAAGACCCTCCAGAGCGGCCCCATCTACACCCTCCTCGACATCTCCCTGGAAACGGGGCGCCGCAACCAGATCCGCGTCCAGTTCGCCGAGGCCGGGCATCCCGTCGCCGGGGACGAGAAATACGGCGCGCGCAGCAACCCCGTCCGCCGCCTCGCCCTCCACGCCAGCGAACTCAACTTCCCCCACCCCGTCACCGGCAAGACCCTCCAATACCGGAGCCCCGCCCCCGCAACCTTCGCCGTCGCGACCGGGGACAAGACCCCCCTGCCGCCGCCTGTCATCAAGGTGAAAGACGTCAGCCCCGTGCCGCCAACGCCTCGCTACGTGGACAGAATAGAGCCCCAGCGGGAGGCTCGTCGGGCACCGTTCCGTCCCGGTCAAGGAACCGGTCGCACACCGCGAAAAACTCCCGCGCCGTCCCCGCGCGCCGAATCGCGTCCAGGAAAGACCCCTCCTGCTCCGGCTCCCCATCGTCGCTCACGCCCTGCCCGATAAAGTTGAGATACTTCTTCATCTTCGCCACGTGGTCCGTCTCCCGGAAGCCCTCGTGGCCCGTCTCCGCATAGAGCGCCTCGACATAACCGCGCAGGTCGCGGAGCGTCGGCTGGTAAGGAGCCTCCCCCGCCCACGCCTGCCGGATCTGGTCGAAGAGCCACGGATTGCGGATCGCCCCCCGCCCGATCATCAGCCCCGCCGCCCCCGTCGACGCCATCGTCTCCCGCGCCAGCCGGACGGAGAGGACATTCCCATTCGCAAAGACCGGCGCGGAGACCCGGCGAACAGCCTCCGCGATCCGATCATAATGGACCGCCGTCCGGTACATCTCCCGCACCGTCCGCCCGTGGACCGTCAGCGCATCGATGGCATGGCGGCCAAAGACGTCGAGCAGCGCGTCGAACTCCCCCGGTGCATCGAAGCCGATCCGGGTCTTCACCGTGAACGGCCCCGCCACCGCCGCCCGGAGCGCCGCCACGATCTCCTCCATCTGCGCCACGTGCCGCAGCAGCCCCCCGCCCGCCCGCTTTCGGCAGACGATCGGCGCCGGACAACCGAGGTTCAGGTCGATCCCCAACACCGGCTCCCGCTCCAGCGCCCGTGCCGTCCGGACCAGCGCCGGGATGTCCTGCCCGATCACCTGCGCGATCACCGGCTTCCCGCCCGGGCACTCCCGGATCGAGCGGACAATCCACTTCTCCGGCTTCGAATCGCCGTGGACGCGGAAATACTCCGTGTAGTAGAGGTCCGGCCCCCCGTAGCGGGCCATCACCCGCCAGAACGGCAGGTCGGTCACATCCTGCATCGGGGCCAGGATCAGCAGGGGACGCGCTCCCGCTTGCTGCAGGAGGTTTCCGATCTTGGCGTGCGTCATCACCTTTCGACTATGCCCGGGGCCTCCGGCAGGGTAAAGAGAGACCGATGAAACGTGCCCCCGATCCCCTGATCGCCCTGAAGAAGGAGATCGCCGCCGAGATCAAGCAGGTCTACGCCGACCTCGCCGAGCGGGAAAAAACCTCCCACGCCTTCGAGCGGAACTGCACCGGCATCGCTGAGTGCTGCCACTTCGTCCTCACCGGCGCGACTCCCTACCTGACCGAGGGCGAAGCCCTCGTCGCCGCGAAGGCTTGGCGCGCCTCGGGCCGGACCAAACTTCCCGAGACCGACGGCGACCGCTGCCCCTTCCTGAACGAGGCGCGGAAGTGTATGATCTACGCCGACCGCCCCTTCGGCTGCCGGACCCACTTCTGTGACGGCGCGGGCGGCCCCTACGCCCGCCGCGACCTCATCGACCTGATTCAGCGCCTGGAAGCGATCTCGCTGAAATTGGTGAAAGGCAAACGCCGCGGCGGCCACGGCGGCCACCACGGGCCCATCCCCCTCCCCACCGCCGTCGGCGAGGCCCTCAACGAAGAGGGCGGCGGACGGCAGAAGAACGCTTTTTAAAGCTCATGACCACCGTCGCGAACCTGGGCACGCTTGATGAAGCGATGATTCTCCGTTCCATGCTGGAGGCCGACGGCATCCCCGTCCTTCTCCCCGACGAATACAGCCTCCAGAACGAGGGCTTCGGCAGCTTCGCCCTCGGCGGCGTCCGGGTCCAGGTCCCCGAAGACTTCGCCGACCGCGCCGCCGAGATCGTCGCCGAGTTCGAGCGGAACGCGTAGGATTCTTACCCCACGTAAATCCGAGGCACCCCGAAGGGGTGCCAGCCGGTAGCCGGTGGTTGAGGGGCACAAGCCCCGACACCACCGGTTTACATCAGAAA
>CAISZB010000587.1 GCA_903889845.1 uncultured Verrucomicrobium sp.
CCTTTATCTCTTTGTCGCTATCGCGACGGCAGTCCCTGCCCCGAAGGGGAGGCCTTCCCCTTCGCTCCCCTACCCACCCTTCGCTGAGTAGAAGGCTCCATTCACATAAAGGAAATTCTGGCATACACTCCTCTTCACCACACCGGGGGGAAATCCCGACCGCCTCAACCGCCTATGAAGTTTCCCAAGCCTTCCGAAGACCGTCCCAAGGCCTCTTCCGTCGAAGCCCTCTTCCCGCGCATCCCCAGCGGCCTCGCGGGGAAGTACCTCGTCTTCGAACTGGCCGGGGAGGAGTACGGCCTCCCCCTGCAAAAGGTGCAGGAAATCGTCCTGACGGAAGCCCTCCATCCCGGAGAGAAAACGTCGTCCTACACCCTCGGCACCCTCGACCTCCGCGGGGACCGGGTCCCGGTGATCGACCTCCGCCGGAGGCTCCACGTCCGCGAGAAAAAGAACGACTTCCGGACCTGCATCGTGATCGCGAACATCACCCTCGCCCCGGGCCGCACGGCCCCGGCGGGATTCCTGGTCGATGCGGTGGAGGACGTCCGCTCCTTCGCGCCCGAGGCGATCGAGGAAACCCCGTATATGGAACAAGGCCGGCCAGGGGCATTCATGGGCGTCGCCCGCGGCGGCGGCGGCAAGGAGCAGAATGGAAAACCCGGAGACCGGGTCGCCCATCCCGAGACGGTGACCCTCCTCGATCCCGATCCGCTGCTCTCCGCGACGGACCTCACCGCGCTTCTCGGCTGACGGCAGGTGACTATTTCGCCGGAGGCGGCATCGGAGAGGCAGGGGCGGGCACGGCGGCCGGTCCCGCCGCGGCGGGAGCCTCGTCCTTCACGTCGGCGGCGACGCGGAGCCGGACGATCTTGTCGGGATTCGCCGGAGGCTCGCCCCGGGTGATCTTGTCGACGACGTCCATCCCCTGCACGACCTGCCCCCAGACCGTGTATTGGCCATCGAGGAAGAAGGAGGGCTTGAAGCAGATGAAGAACTGGCTGTCGGCGCTGTCGGGACTCGCCGCGCGGGCCATGCCGACGGCGCCGCGGATGAAGGGCTTCTCGGAGAACTCGGCCGGGATCTTCGTCCCGCTGCCGCCGCTGCCGGTCCCCGTCGGGTCGCCCGTCTGCGCCATGAAGCCCTCGATCACGCGGTGGAAAACGAGGCCGTCGTAGAAGCCCCGGCGGACCAACTCCTTGATCCGGGCGACGTGCTTCGGGGCGAGGTCGGGATAGAGCTGGATGACGACGCGCCCGTCCTTGAGGTCGAGGTAGAGAGTATTCTCCGGGTCGAGCTTGATAGAGGAGGAGGAGGGCGCCGCCTGTGCCCGAAGGTCGGTCCCCAGGCCGAGGAAAAGGGTTGCTGCCGCAAGAGTCAGAAGAAACGCCGTCTTCATCCCGTTCCCCTGTAGCAAAAAGCGCACCATGTGAGTAGTTCTACTCCCCGCGGTGCTCACTTCGCCAGCAAAATCCCCGCCCGGCGGAAAAGGCGGAACAGAATCCACACCAGGCCGCCGATGAAAACGACCGCCGCCCCGAGGCCGATGAGCTGCGCCCAAAGCTGGCCGGAATCCCACCGCGCCCCGCCGAAGAGGGGGCCCAGGAGTCCCGTCACACCCTGGTCGCTCCAGCCCCCGTCCTCCGCCGTCGGGCTGACGAGCGCGGCGAACTGGGAGAGAGTCCCCTCCGCTCCGTCGTTGACCAGGGTCCGGAAGGCCCCGTCCTTCACCAGGGAATGGAGGCCGCCCCAACCCTGCCCATAGCTCCCGTCGGCGAAGAGGCCGACGGCCAGGACGCCCCAGGCCCCGCCCAGGCCATGGACCGCGACCGTCCCCGCCGCGACGTCGCCGCCGAGGAGCCGCGCCAACCGCTTCCGGGCCGGACCGGTCACCGCCCCAGCGACGAGGCCCGTGAGGACCGCCCCCGGCGCGCCGACGAAGGGCGCCGAGGCCGCCGCCGCCGCGAGATCGGGAAGAGCGTCGTGTAGGGAAAGAGTGTTCAG
>CAISZB010000588.1 GCA_903889845.1 uncultured Verrucomicrobium sp.
CCCGCCGACGATCGGCAACTCCGTCCGCCTCACGATCGACGCCCGCATGCAGTACCTCGTCGAGCAGGTCCTGCGGCGCCAGGGCCGCGCCGCCGCCGTCGTGATGGACCCGGGCAACGGGGATATCCTCGCGATGGCCTCGGTCCCCAGCTACGACCCGAACAGCTTCATCCCCCGCATCCCCGCCGAGAAGTGGAAGGACCTCATCGGCGATCCCACGGCCCCCCTCGTGAACCGCGCCCTGGGGGCCTACGTCCCCGGCTCGACGTTCAAGGTTGTCGTCAGCCTCGCGGCGATGCAGGCGGGGAAGCTGACCCCGTCGACGACGATTTCCTGCCCCGGCTCCATCTGGATCGGGAACCACCTCTTCCACAACGACGACACCGTCGACCGTCCCAGCGTCGACGTCCGGGAAGCCCTACGGCTCTCGATCAACACCTTCTACTACCAGCTCGGCATCCGCATCGGCATCGGGACGATCCACGACTTCGCCGCGCAGCTCGGCCTCGGCCTGCCGACGGAGCTCCCGATCCCGGAGGACCAGGGCCTGATCCCGACGCCGGAATGGCTGAGGCAGAATCACCCCCTCGACCACTGGAGCGACGCCCGTACGGCGAACGTCTCCATCGGCCAGGGCGAGGTCGGCGTCTCCCCGGTCCAGATGGCCGTCGTCATGTCGGCGGTGGCCAACGGCGGCACCGTCTACTATCCCCGCCTCGTCACCGGCGTGAACGCCTTCGAGGGGAATGAGGTCATCTCCGTCCCCACCCGCGTCCGCGGCACCTTCAACGTCGGCGACGAGAACCTGAGGGCCGTCCGCGAGGGGCTCCAGTCGGTCGTCGACTCCGGTACGGCGACCCTGGTCCAGCTCCCCTACTGGAAGGTGGCGGGCAAGACCGGCACCGCGCAGGCCTTCCGCCGCGTCGACGGGCAGATCATGCGCGATTTGCGGACGTGGTTCTACTGCTACGCCCCCTACGAGAAGCCCCGCTACGTCGTCTGCGTCCTCGTCGAGGGCGGCACCTGGGGCGGCAGCACCAACGGCCCCCTCGTCCACGACATCCTCGACGGCCTCCACGAGCTGGAGCTGGGGCACAACCCGGAGCTGGTCTACCTCAACCCGGCGTCGGGCAATTTCAGCGGCATGACAGCCTACACCCCGCCCGCCTTCGGCACCGTCGCCAACGGTCCCAGCGGCATGCCGGTGGCCGGTGCGGCCGTTCCCGAGGACGCCGCCGACGCCCCCCAGAACCTCCCGCCGGAGAACGAGCGGCTCCTCCCCACCTCGGCCTCGAAAAAAGGGACGAAACATTGATATGAAGGAATTTTTCCTGAAAATGGGGCGCCTCCACTGGCCGCTCTTCTTCCTCCTCCTGGCCCTCTGCTCGGCCAGCGTCGCCTTCATCTACAGCGCCACCTACTTCTCCGAGGGGACCGAGTTCCGCAACGCCTGGCTCAACCAGATCACCTGGCTCTGCATCGGCCTGGCCGTCTTCTTCTTCGTCGCGATGATCGACTACCACGTCTGGATCGAGCACGCCTGGATCTTCTACCTCGTCGCCTTCGTCCTCCTGATCGGCGTCCTCGTCGCGGGGACCTCCATGTACGGCGCGAAGCGGTGGCTGAAGCTCGCCCCCGGCATCGGCCTCCAGCCCTCGGAGGTCGCGAAACCGGCCTACATCCTCATGCTCGTCTGGCTCCTGTGCAAGATTCCCCATCGCGGCCTGAAGATGTGCGGGATCACGCTCGCCTTCCTCCTGCCGCCGATGGCCCTGATCCTGAAGCAGCCCGACCTCGGTTCCGGCGCCGTCCTCTTCCCCATCTCCCTCGTCCTCCTCTTCCTGGCCGGGGTGAAGAAGCGCTACATCCTCCTCCCCATCCTCGCCGTCGCCTTCGTCGTCGGCTTCACCTACTTCGGTGTCTACAAGCGGGACATGCACATCCCCGGCCTGAAGGAATACCAGATGGACCGCATCCGCACCTTCTACAACCCGGAGTTCGACAAGCTGGGCAAGGGCTGGATGTCGAAGCAGTCCCTCATCGCCATCGGCTCCGGCGGCCTGACCGGGAAGGGGTACCTGAAGGGGACCCAGGCCATGCTCGGCTACCTGCCCCGGAACACCTCCTACAACGACTTCATCTTCGCCAGCATCGGGGAGGAGGGGGGCTTCCGCACCGGTTCCCTCATCATCGTCGGGCTGGCGGCGGCCTTCGGCATCTGCCTTTACGTCTCCTCCCAGGCGGCGGACAACGCGGGGGCGCTCCTGGCCGCAGGCATCTCGACCCTCTTTTTCATCCATTTCTTCGTCAACATCGGGATGACGATCCGGGTGGTCCCGGTCACCGGCATCCCGCTCCCCTTCATCAGTTACGGCGGCACCTTCCTCGTCATCTGCTTCGCGATGATGGGGCTGGTCCAGAGCGTCTGGATCCACCGCCGCGTCCGGTGACGCCCCCCTTTCAGGTCTTTCAGGAAAACCTTCACCTCAACGAAATAGCATTATGGTTTTGGACAAAATTCGCGAATTCTTCGGCTTCAAGAAGCACGGGGACGAAAAGGAAATCATCATCAGCTGCGAGCGCCTCGAACGGCGCGTCGCCCTCCTGGAGGGGGGACGGCTCGAAGAATTCGCCATCGAGCGCGACAGCGACCGGCAGATCTCCGGCAACATCTACAAGGGCCGGGTGAAGAACCTGGAGTCGGGCCTCAAGGCGATGTTCGTCGACATCGGCATCGACAAGAACGCCTTCCTCCACTACTGGGACGCGATCCCGGCGGCGCTCGATTCCTCCGTCGAGACCATCGACCGCGGCGGCAAGAAGAAGAGCCAGCGCCGCGTCACCGCCGACGACATCCCCCGCCTTTACCCCCCCGGCTCCGACGTCATCGTCCAGGTGA
>CAISZB010000589.1 GCA_903889845.1 uncultured Verrucomicrobium sp.
GGCTCAAAGCCTCCATAGGGACAGGCATGAGCCGCAGCTCCTTTTACGCAATACGAAGAAAACTCGTTCTCAGTAAGAAAGTTAGGGAGAGCAAAAATTCCGACATGTGGGAGCTGGTCAAATAGCGTCCAGAAATCCAGAAAAGCATTTTGTACATCAGACAGTCCAGTCCAACACCCTTTAGGGTTGGACTGGACGGACAGGAGAAAGATCCACTTTTCTTCCCACATCTGTGTATGGGGTAAAAAGTAGGCATTTCGAGCGAGCCAAATTCCGCTCTATCCCCGATGATTATAGGGATTCCTCGATATTTTCCTCTCGCGACAAAGTATACTAAAGCTCGCGCTTTTTTCCGCCGTCAGCGCCCCTGAACGGCTCGGGATATTTCTGACGTGCGAGCGAGGGCGAACCGCCACGCCCTGCCGGGCAGCTGGGCTATCTCCCCCAAGCTCTCTCCCTCCAGCTCCTCCCACCTTTTCCAGACGTAGACCCCTCCTATTCCCCACAGGATCGGGTTCAACGTCGCGACAATCCCTAGCGTAAGCGCCCATCGATCGCGAGTCAAAATGCCGATCCCCACCGCAAGGCACAGCCCGCTCGCTAGAAGCACGCCGAAGTTCGTTCCCATGTCGAATTCAATCCAGCCCGCAACCCCGACCAAAAGGATCGCCCAGAGCACCAGAGCAAAGAACAAGAAATTCACTCCCAACCAGTAGCCGAGGATGTAGGAGTGCCCCACAGCCCCTCTGCGGTGCCGCCGCGCCTCCAGATATTCCGCACCCCAGCACAGCAGCAACTGGACAGCGAGAACCGCAATCCCAGCCATCCATATTTTCATGCCCAGGAATTTGTCCCGTATTTCGGGACAAGTAAATCCCAAATTATGGGACATGAAGCCGTCGCCCTACGATGAGAGAGTCTCGAAGTTTTTAAGGGAGAAGAGGGGGAGCGACACTTACCGCGATTTCGCCCCGAAGCTCGGCTTAACCCGATCCACCCTCCATCGACTCGAAAACATGGAGCAATCCATCACCCTGGCAAAACTCCATGCCATCGCCCTTCGCTTACGCACCTCCGTCGAGGAAATCCTGATCAAGCAGTAATCTCGTTTAACAGCTACGCCTTCAGGAAATCCTCTTCCCCATCACCCGCCGCCACGCTTCAATCAGTAGACTTTTATTCCCCTTCCCTCATGGCCCGCACCCGCTCGAAAACTTCTTCCTCCACCTCCCCCCAGCTTGGCTTCGAAGCCAAGCTCTGGCTCACTGCCGATAAGCTCCGTAACAACATGGATGCCGCCGAGTACAAGCACGTCGTCCTCGGCCTCATCTTCCTCAAATACATCTCCGATTCCTTCGAGGAACTCCACGCCAAACTCGCCACCGGGGAAGGCGATTTCTCCGGGGCTGATCCCGAGGATGCCGACGAATACCGCGCACTCGGTTCTTTCTGGGTTCCCAAAGAGGCCCGGTGGGCCACCCTCCAGGAGTCCGCGAAGCAGCCCACCATCGGCAAGACCGTTGACGACGCGATGTCCGCCATCGAGCGCGACAACCCCAAGCTCAAAGGCGTCCTTCCGAAAGACTACGCCCGCCCCGCCCTCGACAAACACCGCCTGGGTGAGCTGATTGACCTCGTCAGCACCATCGGCCTAGGTGACGCCGCCAACCGCTCCAAGGACATCCTGGGCCGCGTCTACGAATACTTCCTTACACAGTTCGCCAGCGCCGAGGGGAAAAACGGCGGCCAGTTCTACACTCCCGCCTGCGTCGTCCGCCTCCTCGTCACCATGCTCTCCCCCTACAAGGGGCGGATCTACGACCCCTGTTGCGGCTCCGGTGGCATGTTCGTCCAGTCGGAGAAATTCGTCGAAGCCCACGGAGGACGCCTCGGAGACATCGCCGTCTACGGCCAGGAGAGCAACTCCACCACCCGCCGCCTCGCCCTGATGAACCTCGCCATCCGGGGTATCGAGGCCGACCTCGGCCCGGAACACGCCGACACCTTTCGGCGCGACCTCCATCCCGACCTTCGCGCCGACTACGTCCTCGCCAATCCCCCCTTCAACGACTCTGACTGGCACCGAAACGACGACGACGTGCGCTGGCAGTTCGGCCTCCCGCCGAAAGGCAACGCGAACTTCGCCTGGGTTCAGCACTTCCTCCACCACCTCGCCCCTGGCGGCACCGCAGGCTTCATCCTTGCCAATGGCAGCATGTCCTCCAACCAATCGGGCGAAGGTGAAATTCGCAAAGCCATCATCGAGGCCGACCTTGTCGACTGCATGATCGCGCTCCCCGGCCAACTCTTCTACAGCACCCAGATTCCCGTCTGCCTCTGGTTTCTGACGAAGAACAAGACCGGCAGCAAAGGCCGCCTCCGCAAGCGCCTCGGGGAAACTCTCTTTATCGACGCCCGCAAACTCGGCTCCATGATCGACCGCGTTCACCGCGAGCTGACCGAAACCGACCTAGCCCAAATCGCCGGAACCTACCACGCCTGGCGCGGGGACAAGGACGCAGGCACCTATGCCGATGTTCCCGGCTTCTGCAAAGCCGCCACCACCGCAGAGATCGCCACCCACGGCCACGTCCTCACCCCAGGCCGCTACGTCGGTGCCGAGGAAGCCGAGGCCGATACCGAACCCTTCCCCGAAAAGATGAAGCGTCTCGTCGCCGATCTCGAAGCCCAGTTCACTGAATCGGCCCGACTCGAAGCCGTCATCCGCACCAATCTAAAAACCCTTGGCTATGGCCGCTAAAGACCCCTCTGATCAGCCCGCCCCCGCAGGTCAGCTTCTCATCTTCCACGACGGAGGAATTCGGCTTCAGGTTCGCCTCGAAGGGCAGACCCTCTGGCTCCCCCAGCGCCTCATTGCCGAGCTGTATCAAGTTTCCGTTTCGAGCGTAAACGAACACCTCGCAGCGATTTACGACGAAAGCGAACTCGACCCCACCCCAACTATTCGGAAATTCCGAATAGTTCAATCCGAGGGGGGCAGACAAGTCTCCCGTTTGGTCGATCACTACAACCTCGATGCCATCCTCGCCGTCGGCTACCGCGTCCGCTCCGCACGCGGCACCCACTTCCGGCAGTGGGCCACCGCCCGCCTCGCCGAACTCCTCGTCAAAGGCTTCACCCTCGACGACGAGCGGATCAAGGCCGGACAGACCATCGGCGGCGACTACTTCGACGAACTCCTGGCCCGCATCCGGGACATCCGGGCCTCCGAGCGGCTCTTCTATCAAAAGATCACCGACATCTACGCCACCAGCATCGACTACGATCCCCACGCCCGCCTCACCCAGGACTTTTTCGCCACCGTTCAGAACAAGCTCCACTGGGCCATCCACGGCCACACCGCCGCCGAGATCGTCCGTCAACGCGCCGATTCCAGCCTTCCCGGTATGGGCCTCAAAACCTGGAAGAACGCTCCCGCAGGCCCGATCCGCAAGACCGACGTGGCCGTGGCAAAAAACTATCTCACCCAAGACGAGATCGAATCCCTCAACCGGATCGTCTCCATGTACCTTGATTACGCCGAGCATCAGGCCAAGCGTTACAAGCCAATGCAC
>CAISZB010000590.1 GCA_903889845.1 uncultured Verrucomicrobium sp.
CCACCTGCTGCCAGTAATCCTTGTCGTCCCGGATTTTCTTGCAGTACATGCAGATCGGCAGGAGGCCGGAGAGCTGCTTCACCTGCTGCAGGGCCACTTCCAGCTCGGCCACGCGGGTGGCGAGGTTCTGCTGGAGCTGCACCATCTTCGCCCCGATGGCGACGCGGGCCAGGAGCTCCTCCCCGTTGAAGGGCTTCGTGATGTAGTCGTTCGCCCCCGCTTCGAGGCCCGCGACGATGTCGGATTTCGCGTCGCGGACGGTGAGGAGGATGAGGTAGAGCTGGTCGGCGTTCGGCACCTCGCGGGCGAGACGGCAGACGTCGATCCCCTCCAGGCCCGGCATCTGCCAGTCGATCAGGCCCACGGTCGGCCCGCGCGCCGCCGCCTCCTTCAGGCGCTCCAGGGCCTCGGTGCCGTCACGCGCCTCCTCCACCTCGTAGCCCTTCGTGGCGAGGAGGGAGACGAGGAGCTTCCGGTTCAGTTCATGGTCGTCGGCGATCAGGATGGGCGTGCTCATGAGTCAAGATCGAGTTCGGGGTGGGGGAGGGGACTGGCGGCGGGGTTTTGGTAGATCCGGGGCAGAACCATCGTGAACGTCGTGCCGCGGCCGAATTCGCTGGCCACCTCGACGCGGCCTCCGTGGCTCTCGACGATTTTCTTGACCAGCACCAGCCCCAGACCCGTTCCCGGATAGTTCCGGCTCGAACCCGAATCAAGCTGCTGGAACTCGACGAAAAGACGAGAGAAATCCTCCTTCCGGATCCCGATCCCGGTGTCGACCACCCGGATTTGGAAGAAGCCGGCCTCGGCGGCATGGACCTGGAGGAAGATGCTCCCGCCCCGGTCGGTGAACTTGATGGCGTTGGAAAGGAGGTTGTAGAGGGCTTGGCGGATCTTCTGTACGTCGAGCATCACCGTGTCGTCCCCCATGGAGAACTCGGTCTCCAGGTCGAGGTACTTTTCGGCGATCAGGGGATGGAGGACCCCGACGACCTCCTCGACGAGGGAGCGGACGGAGAACGACTCGACGGCGAGGTCGATCTTCCCGGCCTCGATCTTCGCGAGGTCGAGGATGTCGTTGATGAGCCGCAGGAGGTGCCGCCCGCTGTTCTCCACATCCTGCAGGAAGTCCTTCTGCTTCTCGTTGAGCGGGCCGGGGCTCTCCCCCGACAGGAACTGGGTGAAGCCGATGATCGCGTTGAGGGGCGTCCGCAGCTCGTGGGTCATGTTCGTCAGGAATTCCCCCTTGAGGCGATTCGCCTCCTGCGCCTTCCGGCTCTCCTCCCGGAGGCGGTCCTCGGACCGCTTCTTCTCCGTCAGGTCGTGGGTGAACTCGGTGAAGCCGAGGAGTTGCCCCCGGTCGTCGTGCAGCGCGGTCAGCGTCATGGAGGCCCAGTACGTGGAGCCGTCCTTGCGGGCCAGCCATCCTTCGGTCTCGTGGCGCCCCGTCTCCGCCGCGATCCGCAGCCCCTTCTTGATGGTTTCCTCCGGGTTGTCCTCGGGCCGGAAGCAGATCGAGACGTGCTTCCCGATGAACTCCTCCTTCGTGTAGCCCTTGATCTTCTCCACGCCGGGATTCCAGGAGGCGGCGTAGCCCTGTGGATCGATCAGAAAGATGGCGTAATCCTTCACGTTGGTCACCATGAAGCGGTACTGCTCCTCGCTGTGGCGCAGCTGCTCCTCGATCCGTTCCCGCTCGGCGACCTCCCGCTGGAGGCCCTCCCGGGCGGCATTCGCCGACGCCGTCTTCGCCAGCGATTGCTGGAAGGCCCGGACGCACGCCATCATTGCCAGGGAGACGCTCAACCCCAGGAAGAGGATCAGGAGGGGCAGGCCGCTCCCGGCCCGCTCGCTGAGGATCGCGGAGGGGGAGACCGTGATCGACCACCGGTGCCCGGAGACCTCGATCGTCGTCTGCGCCTGGACTTTCTCCAGCGCGGTGGCGAAGCCGGGGGAGAGGTAGACCGGCTCGTCCCCCTCGCAGATGGCGACGGAATACCCGGCGAAGCCGCCCTCGGAGAAGACACCCCGGAAGAGGTCGCCGCTGCGAAGGACGCCGACGAGGAACCCGTCGAACCCATCGCCGCCGCTGGGGCCAGGACGGACCGCGGCAAACAGGGGCCGGTAGACCAGGAACCCTCGTCCCCCGCCCATGAGGTCGATCGTCGGGGAGAAGACCATGGCGCGTTCCCGGCGGGCCTTCTCCAGGGCCTTCCCCGCGTTCCAGAAACCGGCATCCCCCGCGATCCGCCCGTGCGCCCCGATCCGATTGGGCACCGCCCACTGGAGGCGCCCCGTCGCGTCGAGCCACTCGATTTCCTGGAACGATTGCTGATCCTCGGTCAGCCGCCCCGCGTCGGCCTCCCACTCCCCGCGCGGTGTGCCGCTCCGCATTTCCCAGCGCAACGCCATCCGGTCGAGTTCCCGCATCCGGGAATCGATCCGCGCGACGAGCTGGTGCTTCAGCGTCTCCGCCACCAGCAGCGCGTTCGACTCCATCTGATGATATTGGTCGATCTGCAGCCCCTCCCACACCAGCACCACCGCCAGGGCGGAGGCCGCCCCCGTCACCATCGGCAGCCAGCGGGAATCGATCAGGCTCCCCTCCGTGTCGAGGCCGACCTCCGCCGCCAGCAGCCCGATGGCCAGGAACGACATCCCCAGCGCCGTGTGGAAGGCCATTCCCATGTAGTCCCCCCACGAATAGGCCCCGATGAACCCGACGAAATAACTGAGCAGCTTCAGCGAGGAGAGGAAAAGGAGCGCCATCCCGCCCAGCCAGACGGCCGGGATGCGGAACCGCTTCCCCACCGACCGGCCCCCCATCAGCATCAGGAGGAAGCCGGTGACGATCCAGCAGAGGGAGGTGATGGGAGCCGGGCGGGCCGGATGGGCGCCGACGGAGTAGGGCAGGTGCTCCAGCCAGGCGTTGAGCCGAAGGGAGGCGCCGAACAAGACCTCCAGGATGAGGGAGACGCCGAAAAGGAACAGGATCGCCCCCAGGACGAGGACCAGCCGCCGCCATCCCCGCACCAGGGCGAAGAGGGCCAGGCCGCTCAGGAGAAAGGCCAGGGCGGTGGCATACTGCATCTGCGGATAGGCGTCCCGGATCCGGACCAGATCCATCCGACCCGAGTGCCACCCGAAGATCACCACGGCCCCGAGGAGGAAGAGCGTCGCGCCGATGCCGCCCGCGATC
>CAISZB010000591.1 GCA_903889845.1 uncultured Verrucomicrobium sp.
CGAGACCTGCATGGGATTTTAGCCTCCGCTGACGGGGGGAAGGATGGCGAGTTCCCGGGCAGTCTCGGGGATCGGGTCTTCCCAGGCGACGTAGTCCTGATCGACGGCGGGGCGGGTGCCGCGCGGGAGGGAGAAGCGGGCCTGGGGGAAGTGGCGGTCGAGAAAGGTGACGGGGGTGTCGCCGGGGAGGAGGTCGTATTCGAGTTCGAGGTCGATTTGGGCCAATTCGAGGACTTCCCGGGCGCGGGCGAAGGCGAGGAGTCTCACTGCGGCTATCCCCCGATGGCCGTCATGACGCGGGACGGCTGGTAGTTGTTGCGGAAGAGGTGTTCCAGGGGCTTGTCGGCCAGGGTCTGGAGGAAGAGGCGGTCGAGGGCGGCGGCGATGTCGGCTTCGGGTGCGCCGGAACGGAGGGCGGCCCGGAGGTCGATTTCCAGGTGGTTGCCGAGGCAGGGGCGGAGCTTGCCGTCGGAGGTGAGGCGGACTTTGTTGCAGTGGTCGCAGAAGTGGAGGTCGGTAAGGGCGCCGATGAAGCCGAGGGTGAGGCCGGTCTTTTTCATCCGGTAGTACTTCGCCGGGCCGTGGCCGGGGGGCTTGCCGACTTCGAGGGGGACCAACTCGTCCCGCTCCGCGAGGCGGCGGAAGACTTCGCCGACGGGAAGGAAGTTCGACTCGTCGAGCATTTCGGTGAGGCTGACGGGCATCAGTTCGATGAAGCGGAGGGCGACGTCGTTCGCGGCGGCGAAGGCGACGAGGTTGTCGATCTCCCCCTCGTTCTTCCCGCGCATGAGGACGGTGTTGAGCTTGATCGAGGGGAAGCCGAGCTGCCGGCAGAGGGCGATCCCTTCCAAGACGGGGGCGACTTCCCCGCGGGTGATATGGCGGTAGGCCTCGGGATCGAGGGCGTCGAGGCTGATGTTGATCCGTTCCAGGCCCGCCTTGCGGAGGGCGGGGGCGAGTTGGGGGAGGCGGGTTCCGTTGGTGGTGAGCTGGACGGTCTCGACGCCGGGGGTGGCGACGAGCCGCCCGATGAACTCGACGACGCCTTCCCGGATGAGGGGTTCCCCGCCGGTGACGCGGAAGTGGCGGAAGCCGCGCCGGACGGCGGCGCGGACGACGGTCAGGAATTCGTCCCAGGAGAGGAGTTCGGCCTTGTCGGTCCAGGCGGCATAGCTTTCCGGCAGGCAGTAGAGGCAGCGCTCGTTGCAGCGGTCGGTGACGGAGAGGCGGAGGTAATCGACCTGCCGGGGGACGACGGAGGCGCTGGCGGCGGGGAGGGGGCGCAACGCGGGGTGGAGGTGGGACGATCCGGGCGAAGCCATGCGTCTCTTACTTTCCACTCGAATGCCGCAGGAGGCAAACGGCTTTCTCCGAGGCGCCGGGGGCGATGTGGCGGAGGCCCTGACCGTGATGGATGGCATTCGGGAGGCCGAGCCAGGGCTCGATGCAGTAGAAATCGGATTCGGGCGTCTCGCTCCAGGTGGTGACGGCGTACCACGGGATGGCGTTGCCGGGGGGATTCAGGTCGAAGGAGATCCGCTCCCCGGTCGTCCGGTTTGTCGTCGCGAAGGTGGTGCGGAGGGGGGTGGTCTGGAAGCGGTCGACGAGTTCGGGATTGGCGAGGGTCGTCGTTTCCGGGACGGTGTTCAGGTCGGGGTTTCCGGCTTCGTCCCGGCGTCCGGCCTTGGCGAAGGGGAGTTCGATCTCCCACTGGCTCCGGTCGGTGTGGGGGACGTTGAAGTAGAAATGGTGCCCGGCATAGTAGGGGAGGGGCACGGTGCCGGTGTTCGTCGTCAGGAACTCGACCTCCAGGGTCTCCTCGCCGAGGCGGTAGGCGACTTCGAAGCGGAAGGGGAAGGGGTAGCAGGCGAGGGTTTTCTCGGTCTCGGTGATCCGCA
>CAISZB010000592.1 GCA_903889845.1 uncultured Verrucomicrobium sp.
GCCCAACGGCGGCTTCGCGACGCCGCCCGCCTCCCTCGGCGGCGGCAACGACGCCCCGCCGCCGGATCAGGCCCCGGCCCCGGCACCCGATCCGCAGCCCGCCCCGCAGCCGACGCAACAGCCACCGCAGGCCCAGCAGCCCGACCCCTCCGCGCCCCAGAACACGGCGCGCCCCGGCCCGCCGCAGTAGTGGATAGCCGAGTCACGTTGCGGGAGCTAAGGGATCGCGACTGCTTGCGCGATAGCGCAAAGTTCCCGAAGGGGAAAACTAATTAGGTCGTGTTAGCGATTCCCGGCGGGAATTGCTAACACGACCTAGCAGGGCCGGGGGGGGCAATCGCTTGAGGGAGCGTCCTCTTTCATGGGAAAGAGGACACCCGCCCCTTGCGGCTCGGGCTACTTGACGTGGCCGGAGACGAGCTTCGTCATCTCGAACATCGTCACCGTCTTCTTGCCGTTGAAGACCTTCTTGAGCGCCTCGTCGGCGTTGATGTTGGTCTTCTTCTTCGGGTCCTGAAGATTGTTCTTCTTGATGTAGTCCCACAGCTTCTTCGTCAGCTCCGTGCGCGGAAGCGGCTTCGCCCCCACGACGGCGGCCAGGGCCTCGTCGGGAGTCACGGGTTTGAGAAAAGCAGCGTTGGTCTTAGCGGGCTTGGTGGTCTTGGTTGCCATCGCGAAAGCATAAACGCGTTGTCCAACAACGCAATGACAGACAAACCAAGTGCGTCTGATGGGGGAAATCCCGGTCCCGAAGGGCTGCACCTATCCGTTGCCTCCCCCCATCCCCGGATTCCCGCTTTTCATCCCTTCTTTCCCCGATTCCGTCCCCCCCTCCTCGAACGGAGGCCGCGTTTGTCGCACGCTGGCCTCCATGAAATCCCGGAGCCTCTTCCCCACCGTCCCGCCCGTCCTCTTCCTGCTGGCCGCCGCGCTCCCCTCGGCCTGGGGCGGATCGTGGGTGCCGGTGCTGAACACCTTCCGCGACGCGCTGGAGCACCTCGAAGGCTTCTCCTGCGTCGTCACGTTCTAAAAAACCAGGACACCCCCGCCATGGACTATTACCTCCCGCCCGCCGTCGCCCTCACCGGTTTCTCCCGCACCTGGTGCCGGGAAGGCCGGGGCAACTCCGGTTCCGCCGTCACCGCCAGCCTGCGCCGCCGCTGGCCCTCGATCCGCGTCGCCGCCTTCTCTCCCGACGCCGGCTTCGTCCGCGACGGCGCGCCCGACACCTCCACGCCGGAGCGGCCCGACGCCCGGTTCCACCTGCCCGACGCCACCGATGCGGGCTCCTTCCTCCGGCACCTCGACGAGGCCCGCGCCGCCGTCCCCTTCGAGGCGATCGTCCCGCTCCTCGACACCGAGGTCGGCGTCCTCTACGAGCTGCGCGAGGAACTGCGCGACCGGGGCGTCCTCGTCCTGCTCCCGGAACGGCACGCCTACGAGCGGTCCCGGCCGGAGGCCCTGCCCGACCTCGCCCGGGAGGCCGGGGTCCCGATGCCGGAGACCTTCGTCGCCCGGACCGGGGCCGAGGAGGCCGACGCCGTCTTCTGGGCCGGGGCCCACCTGGCCCGGCGCTCCGGCGCCCTCTTCGTGAAGCGGCCCTTCGAACGCGCCGTCCGCGTCGCCCACGTGGAGACGGCCCGCGTCGCGATCCGGGCCGCCTTCGCCCGAGGCAACGGCCAGGGCCCCGTCCTCGTCCAGGAAGCCCTGGAGGGGATCGAGACCGTCGGCGTCCTCGCCGTCGGGAACGGGAAGGGCGGCCTCTTCGCCTCCGGGACGATCCGCAAGCCGTTCCTCTCCCCCCTGGGCCGCTTCCGTCCCGGCGTCACGCTGAACGATCCCGGCCTCAACCGGACCGTCGCCGCCCTCCTCCGCACGCTGCGCTGGAACGGCCCGATCGAGATCGAATTCCTGCGCGACCTGCGCGGCACCTTCCACCTCCTGGCGATCCATCCCTGCTTCCCCGGCTGGGCCTACCTTCCCTCCCTCTTCGGGTGCAACCTCACCGCCCTCGCCCTCTATCACCTGACGCAGAGCCAGGGCGGACGGGAGGTCGTCATCCCGCCGCAGCCCGCCCTGCCCCATGGCCGGATGGTCCCACTCTGCCCGGAAAAGGAGGAGGTCCGGCTCCCCGCTCCGGCTCCCGTCCCGATCTTCATGGAGGGGGAAGAACCATGCCTCTTCTGATGACTCCTCCACGTCCTAGTTCCAGTTCCAGCCCCTGCCCCGCGCCTTGCATCGGCCCCCGCCCGGAGGACTGTCCCGCACCCGCCCCACTCCTTTCCCTTCCCTTCGACGGGGAATGGCGAGTCATTGCCGCGCCCGCTCCTATGACCAGCCCCGATGGGACGGGCTTCGGCCTCACCTTCGAGGCCGTCTGGCCCCCGTCGTGCGGCGTACCGCTCCTCGCCCCCGCCGCAGGCCGCGTTGCGCGGGGGCCCGACCTGGGTGGAGGAAAAACGGCGGTGCGGCTCGAAATCGCACCCGGCCTTCACAGCCTCTGCGTCCTCCTCGGGCCATTGCGGCGGGGGGACCTCGCCGTGCGGGAGGGGGCGCAGGTCCGGCGCGGCGCCCGCCTCGGTTTCCTCCGCTCCCTCCCCCTGCCCCGCCTGGAGATGGAGATGCGGGAGGAACGGGACGGCGCCTCCGTCCCCGTCCCCTTCTGCCTGGAAGGATGCCGCGTCCATCACCGGAGGGAGACCGACGGAGGCTGGCACTATCCCGGACGGGGTCTCCCCGTCGTCGGCGATCTCCTGGCCCATTGCGGGCGGACGCCGTGGATGGAACAGGGCTTCGATCCCCGGTTCGCCGCCCCGCGCCAGACCTACCTCCTCCACACCTCGGAGGGACGCCGCCGGGAAATCATCGACTTCGGGGCGGAGGCGGAGGGCGAAGTGGCGTGGCATTCCCGGACGCGCGGGGCCCTCCTCCGCGCCCGCCTGCGGGACGGCCTCCTCCAGCCCCTCCGGTACGAAGGCGAGGACCGGAGCCTTCTTTCCATTCTATGGAACGCCGGGGCCTTCCCCCTCCACCCCCTCCAGGGAATGACGTGGGACGCCACGCATCCCTCGCCGCCCTCCCTAGGGCAGGCCGGGCCGGGCCGCCTCGCCAGATTGCTGAGCCTGAACCGGATCGCACCCGCCGTCCGGGCACGGGGCATCGGGGAAATCGTCTTCGCCGACGCGGCACGGGAGACCTTCAAAATCCGCCGCACCTTCCCCGCCCGTCCCGACTTCCTCCTGGAACTGACCTTCGACGGCACGCACGGCTTCGGCCTCGTCGAGGGATTGCTGAAAACGGAGCGGACGTGGAGCCACGTCCAGAGGGTGGAGTGAGGACGGAAAGTCCTACCGCTCCGCGTCGGCGGAGACGGTGATCACCTTCGGCTTCGGCGCGGGGTGCCAGACGTCGGCCAGTTCCCGCTCCTTCCGCTTCAGCGCGGCGTAGATGATCGCCTCCTCGCCGTAGGTCAACCACGGGCCGGGCGGGACGTCGGCATCGTCGACAAAGCGCCAGTGCGTCTTGTCGAGGCCGGAGAGGCCCAGGTAATCGTGGACGGCGGGGGAGACGTCGAGGCCCGCGCCGTTGAACTCCCGGGGCCGCTCGTCGCCGAAGACATAGGAAGCCATGTCCGTCCGGATCGGGCCGACGTCCTGCCACTGCGCGTAGGCCGACTTCCCGTTGCGGTTCATGATTTGCACCCACTTCCCCTTGCACTGGGAGATATAGCGATCGGCCTCCCGCGGCGTGTGGTACCAGGGGCAATACTTCTTCGCCAACTCGGGATAGACGACGTCGTTGAACGGCAGCGCGACGTAGAAGGGATTCTGCGTGGCGGCGAACTTCCGGGGGACGAAGCCCTCGTGCCGGGACGGATCATCGACGCCGCCGTAGCTCTTCGTCCACGTCGCGTCCCAGGCGCTGGCCGCGTTCGTCGTGTCGCTGTAACTGCTCCCGCCTTGGCCGATCCAGAAGAACGTCGTGACGATGTTTTTCTTCCACGGATAGGTCGTGGTCGGCTTCGTCTTCGGCTTCGCCGCCGCGTCGGGATCGGTCGCGTCGGCGGCCATGCAAAGGCCGTAAAAACCGAAGAGGGCCAGTGCGGCAAAAACCCACCGCCCGCTTGTCACGGGTAGAGCTGTAAAAACTCGGATGGCAGGAGCCCAGGGCATAGGGTTTCTAATGGGGAAAACTCGGGTTTCGTAAAAAGCGTATCTGTCCTTTAAGTCCTGTCAACTCGATAGTTGCAAAGAATGGAAGAGGGAAAAGCGGTACCCGGACGCTAAAGGTACAGGGGTGCGAATCGTACGGGGGTCTGTAAAAATGAGGGTCGGAACTTTCTTCTTGTCAAAAAAAACGGCTCTTCTACCGTCTAACTTCCTCCTCGTTCCGAAGAACGAAGGGGAAAACCATCCGAAAGGCAAGAAGCTGGAGATGCTTTGGACGGCTCGTCCGTCCTGGACTCCTGCGCGGTTCCCATTCAGTGGGAAACGACGTTGAAAGAACACAACGACGTCCCGGCCTCTGTCGCTCGGAATGAACCAAACTTAAAAGTTGTGAAGGATATGGCTAAAGTAGACATCAAAGAATTATTGGACGCCGGCGTGCATTTCGGCCACCGGACGCAGCGCTGGAACCCGAAGATGAAACCCTTCATCTTCGAGGCCCGCAACGGCATTTACGTCATCGACATCACCCAGTCGGCGAAGCAGATCGAGAACGCGGCGAACTTCCTCCGCGGCATCTCCGCCAAGGGGGAGAAGACCCTCTTCGTCGGCTGCAAGAAGCAGGCGCAGCAGGTCGTCGTGGAGCTCGCGCAGAAGAGCGGCTCCGCCTACGTCTCGGAGCGCTGGCTCGGCGGCACCCTCACCAACCTCGCCACGATCAAGAAGTCGGTCGCCCGCATGCGCCAGATCGACGACATCGAGGCCCGCGGCGCCGAGAAGGTCCCGAAGAAGGAACTCGCCGCCCTGCGCCGCGAGAACGCCCGCCTCCACAAGAACCTCGACGGCCTGAAGGACCTCGACAAGCCCCCCGGCGCCGTCGTCATCGTCGACCTCGTCCAGGAAGCCATCGCCGTCACCGAGGCGCGCCGCCTGAAGATCCCCGTCGTCGCCATCGCCGACACGAACGCCGATCCCGACCTCGCCGACTTCCCCATCGCGGGCAACGACGACGCGATCCGCTCCATCAAGGTCCTCCTGGAGAACCTGGGCGAAGCGATCGTCGAGGGCAAGGCCCAGCGCGGCGACTTCCCCCGCGGCAACCCGCAGGAAGCGGCCGTGACGGACGACACCCTCACGGGCGTCTCCGCCTAGCCCTTTAGCCCAAAGGCTTTTCAGAACATCCGCCCCTCCGGCCTGTCCGGGCGGGCGGATTTTCAATTACCAAACCACCCCCGACCCCACTCCTCCCATGAGCGAAATCACCTCCGACCTCGTCAAGAAGCTCCGCGACGCCACCAACGCGGGCATGATGGACTGCAAGAAGGCCCTCGTCGAAACGAAGGGCGACCTGGCCGCCGCCGAAACGTGGCTCCGCAAGAAAGGCATCTCCTCCGCCTCGAAGAAGGCCTCCCGCGACGCCAACGAAGGCGTCATCGCCTCCTACATCCACGCCGGCGACAAAGTCGGCGTCCTCATCGAGCTCAACTGCGAGACCGACTTCGTCGCCCGCACCGACAGCTTCAAGGGCCTGGTGAAGGACATCAGCCTCCAGATCGCCGCCGCCAGCCCCCGCTTCGTCCGCCGCGAGGAAGTCCCCGCCGCCGAGGTCGAGAAGGAGAAGGAGATCGTCACCGCCCAGATCAAGAACAAGCCCCCGCAGGTCGTCGAGAAGATCGTCACCGGCCGCCTCGACAAGTTCTTCGGCACCGTCTGCCTCCTGGAGCAGGCCTTCATCAAGGACGACAAGATGACCATCAAGGACCTCATCGCCTCGAAGATCGCCGAACTGGGGGAGAACATCGTCCTCCGCCGCTTCGTCCGCTTCCAGCTCGGCGAAAGCCTGACCCCGCTGGCGAGCGAGCCCGAGGCGCCCGCCGCCGAAGAGGTCGCCGCGTAAAGCGATTTCGCTAAAGCAAAAAAGCCGATCTCCCGCGAGGGGGGCCGGCTTTTTTTGTGACGCGGGGGATTAATGGGACGCGACTGCCTACGCGATAGCGCAAAGTGCCCGAAAGGGAAACTGGTTAGCAGGGCCGGGAGGCAACAAATAGGTAATGCCCTTCGGGGCTGGGTACAATCGCTTCGCTTCCCTGTACAGCTGGAGGCCAC
>CAISZB010000593.1 GCA_903889845.1 uncultured Verrucomicrobium sp.
CTCCTGCTGATGATCCCGAACATGTACAAGATCGCCGGGGAACTGACCCCCTGCGTCTTCCACGTGGCGGCCCGCGCCCTGGCGGCGCAGGCCCTCTCGATCTTCGGCGACCACGCCGACGTCATGGCGGTCCGCCAGACCGGCTGGGCGATGCTCAGTTCGGCCTCGGTCCAGGAGGCGCACGACTTCGCGTTGATCGCCCATGCGGCCACGCTCACCAGCCGGATTCCCTTCGTCCACTTCTTCGACGGCTTCCGCACCTCGCACGAGGTGGCGAAGATAGCCCTGATTTCGGAAGAGACGATCCGCGCGATGATCGACGACCGGAAGATCGAGGAATGCCGCCTCCGCGCCCTCTCCCCCGACCATCCCGTACTCCGCGGCACAACCCAGAACCCGGATGTCTATTTCCAGGCCCGCGAGGCCGCCAACCCCTTCTACGACGCCTGCGCCGCCCATGTGGAGCGGGCCTTCTCGAAGTTCGCCGAGTTGACGGGCCGCCGCTACTCCCTCTACGAGTACGTCGGTGCCCCCGACGCGGAGCGGGTCATTGTCCTGATGGGCTCCGGCTGCGAAGCCGTCGAGGAGACCGTCGAATGGCTGCAAAAGAAGGGCGAGAAAGTCGGCGTCCTCAAGGTGCGCCTCTATCGTCCCCTCGACGTGGCCCGCTTCGCGGCGGCCCTCCCGAAGTCGGTGAAGTTCGTCTCCGTCCTTGACAGGACGAAGGAACCCGGCGCTGGTGGGGAACCCCTCTACCTCGATGTGGTCGCGGCCCTCAACGAGACCGGGCGCAAGGAGATCGAAATCGTCGGGGGCCGTTACGGCCTCTCCTCGAAGGAATTCACCCCGGCCATGATCAAGGCCGTCTTCGAGAACCTCTCCAAGACGAAGCCGAAGCACCACTTCACGATCGGCATCAATGACGATGTGACGCACACCAGCCTCCCCTACGACGCGTCCTTCTCCATCGAGCCCGACGACGTCTTCCGCGGCCTCTTCTACGGCCTCGGTGCCGACGGCACCGTCGGTGCGAACAAGGAATCGATCAAAATCATCGGCGAGAACACGAGTTCCTTCGCCCAGGGTTATTTCGTCTACGACTCGAAGAAGTCGGGTTCGATGACGGTCTCCCACATCCGGTTCGGGCCGCGTCCGATCCGCTCCACCTACCTGGTCTCCAAGGCGAACTTCATCGCCATCCACCAGCCCGGGTTCATCGAGCGGTACGACATCCTGAAGGACCTCGTCGACGGCGGGATCTTCCTCCTCAACAGCTCCTTCTCTCCCGAAGTCATCTGGGGGACGCTGCCCGAGATCGCGCAGAAGCGGCTCATCGAGAAGAAGGCGAAGTTCTTCGTCATCGACGCCAGCCGCATTGCGAAGGAGTCGGGGATGAAGGGTCGCATCAACACGATCATGCAGACCTGCTTCTTCGCCGTCTCCGGGGTCCTGCCCCGCGAGGAGGCGATCGAGTCGATCAAGAAGTCGATCAAGAAGGCCTACGGCAAGAAGGGTGAGGACGTCGTGCAGAAGAACATCGCGGCGGTCGAGAACACCATTGCGAACCTCCACGAGGTGACCCTCCCGAAGGAGTCCTCGAACCACACGGCGCTCCTTCCCGCGATCTCCATGGAGGCCCCGACCTTCGTGCGCGAGGTCCTCGGCGAGGTCGCCTCGGGCCACGGGGACGAGCTTCCCGTGAGCGCGATGCCGGTCGATGGTACCTATCCCACCGGCACCGCCCAGTGGGAGAAGCGGAACCTCTCGACCGAGGTCCCCGTCTGGAATGCCGACGTTTGCATCCAGTGCGGCAAGTGCGTCTTCGTCTGCCCCCACGCCGTCGTCCGCACGAAGGTCGGCAAGAAGGAGGCCTTCGACGAGGCCCCCGAGGGCTTCCTCGTCACTCCGGCCCGTCTGCCCGAGTGGAAGGGTCTGGAGTTCACCCTCCAGATCTCGACCGAGGACTGCACCGGGTGCGCCCTCTGCGTCGACGTCTGCCCGACCAAGGACAAGTCCGATCCCGAAGGGAAGAAGAAAGCGATCAACATGACGTCGCTGGCTCCCATCGCCGAAGCGTCGCGGGAGTACTGGAAGTTCTTCACCTCCCTCCCCGAGGTGGCATCGAAGGATCTCCTCACCGGGAACGTCCGGCAGGTGCAGACCGGCCAGCCGCTCTTCGAGTTCTCCGGCGCCTGTGCCGGGTGCGGCGAGACGCCTTACGTGCGGCTCCTGACCCAGCTCTTCGGCGACCGGCTCCTCATCGCGAATGCGACGGGCTGCTCCTCGATCTACGGCGGCAACCTGCCGACGACGCCCTACACGGTGAACGCGCAGGGGCGCGGGCCGGCTTGGGCGAATTCGCTCTTCGAGGACAATGCGGAGTTCGGGCTCGGGTTCCGGGCCTCGCTCGACCGGCAGCACCACTTCGCCGAGGAACTCGTCCGCCGTCTGGCGGGACGGATCGGCGACGAGCTGGCGAACGCGATCCTGGCCGCCTCCGGCGGGCAGAAGGACGCGGCTGAAATCGAAGCGCAGCGCGAGCGGGTCGCCGAGCTGAAGAATCGCCTCCACGAGTTGCCCGAAGACGGCGACGTGCGGCGGCTCCTGAGCCTGGCCGACCACCTCGTCCGGAAGAGTGTCTGGATCCTGGGTGGCGACGGCTGGGGCTACGACATCGGCTACGGCGGTCTCGATCACGTGCTGGCCAGCGGTCGCAATGTGAAGGTGCTGCTGATGGATACCGAGGTCTACTCGAACACCGGCGGTCAGTGCTCGAAGGCGACGCCCCTCGGGGCGACGGCGAAGTTCGCCGCTTCCGGCAAGAAGATGAAGAAGAAGGACCTGGGCCTGATTGCGATGCAATACGGCGGGATCTATGTCGCCTCCGTCGCCCTCGGCGCGAAGGACGAGCATACCCTGAAGGCTTTCATCGAGGCCGAAGCCTACGACGGCCCGGCGCTCATCATCGCCTACAGCCATTGCATCTCCCATGGCATCAACATGGTTGATGGGTTGCAGCACCAGAAGGCGGCGGTGCAGTCGGGCCACTGGCTCCTCTACCGCTTCCATCCGGACAAGGCGCTGGCGGGGGAGAACCCCCTCACGCTCGATTCGGCGGCGCCGAATCTGCCGATGGAGAAGTTCTACGGCAGCGAGAACCGCTTCCGCATCCTGGCGAAGGCCCATCCCGAAGAGGCCGTGGCCCTGGCCCAGGAAGCGGGGAAGGATGCGCTGGCTCGGCGCCACCTCTACGAGCAGATGGCGGCCCGCAAGTAAGGGGACGCGGCTCATTGCGGCATAAGGCAAGGCCCTTGTCCGGGAAACCGGGCAAGGGCCTTCTTTGTTTTTGGGCGTGCTCAGTTGACCCTTAATTCACTTTAAACGCGACCCAGTTGTAGGTGCTGGTGTCGGTGGAGGCGCCGGTGACGGTGGCCGATCCGGCGCCGACGCTGGTCCGGGGCATGAAGGTGCCGGGGGTGCCGGAGGCCGTCTTCACGCTGAGGACGATCACGGTGTTCGTGTCGATGGCCGAAGAGGTGATCGTGGCCGTGCCGGAGGAGAGGGAGACGGTGCCGGCCAGGGCGTTGGTGCCGCTTTTCACGGAGAGCGTCGCTCCGGCGGTGACCGTGGCGATGTCTCCCGCGATCTGGCAGAGATGAGTGCCGTCGTTCGACCCTGTCCCGATGAGGATGTTTCCGCCGTTGGGGTTGATCGCTGTCAAGGCATGGCAGAAGAAGTTGATGTAGGCGGCGTGGCTGCTGTCCGCCGACTCGATCAGGACGCTTCCGTTGGAGCTGCCGTAGGTGACGTAGCCCGGGTTGTAGGCGAGGGTGGCGTCGGCGACGTAGATGGATCCGGACGTGGTGTGGCCGTTCACGGTGAGGGAGCCAGACCCGCTGGAGCCGACGGTCACGCCGCCGTTGCCGAAGGTCACGGAACCGCCGTTGGGGCAAATTTGGACGGGGGCGTGGGAGTAGTAGTTGACGTAGGCGGTGTTGGTGGATCCGCCCGACTCGATCAGGACGCCGCCGCCGTTCGATCCGTACATGGCCATCCCGGAGACGTAGTTCGTGATGAGGCCGTTGACGGCGACGTAGGGGGTGGCGGTGACGGCGCCGGAGAAGGCGGCGGAGGTGCCGGAGAGCGAACCGGTCAGGGTGCCGCCGGCGAGGGGGAGGTAGCCGGTGACGGCGGGTGCCGACCAGACGACGCTCGTGCCGTTGAACGTCGCCACGGTGCCGGAGGTGGCGCCGGAGGAGGAGAGGGCGGAGAGGGGGATCGTGTTGGCCGCGAGGCCGGAGCCGGAGCCGGAGAAGGCCGAGGCGGAGACCGTGCCGGTGAAGGCGGCGGCGGAGGCCTTCAGGCTCCCCCCGACCTGGAGGGGCGTGCTGCCGTCGTCGGCGATCGGGCCGATGGTCACGCGCCCGTGGGTTGCGTCCTGGAGTTTGACGGCGTGGGCGCCGTCGGCGGAGTTGAGGCAGAGGTTGAACTGGTCGGAGAAGATCCAGGGAACCCCGGCGTTGGGTTGGGAGTTTGCGGGGTTGAACATGAAGTCGAGCGCGTCCTGGTAGATGCCGCCCAGGGGATACCAGAACGAGTAGGCGGGCGTGCCGAGCGCGGTGACGTTCATCACGTTGCCGGGGAGGAGGGTCGGCTGGGTGCCGGGGGTGTGGCCGCCCGCGAGGAGCTGGCTGTTGAGGCTGTTGGCGAGGGCGAGGTGGCCGGTCGCGGAGGGGTGGAGGTTGTCGGGATAGAGGGCGGTGTCGGCGGGGTTGGGGAGGGCGATGTTGGCGTCCCAGACGAAGTCGCACGGTACCTGCCCGGTGCGGATCGCGGCGTTGTAGGCCTCGTAGGCGGCCCGCGCCGCCGCGGTGGCGTTGCGGGAGGCGGGGAGGATCGTGGCGAGGACGACGGTGAAGCCGTCGGTCCGGGCCTGGGTCGTGTAGGCGGAGAGGGCGGCGAGCATCGCCGGGGCGGCCGTCCCGTTGCTCACGTCGTTCGTGCCGATCATGAGGACGAGGTAGGCGGTCGTCCCGCCGTCGCCTCCCTTGGCGGCGGTGCGGTGCGGGTAGACGTTGGCGGCGTAGCGGCCCGCGACGTCGGCGATGGCGCTGCCGGAGACGGCGTCGTTCCTGACGGCGGTGGCGGCGGAGGCGAAGGAGAGGGAGGCGAAGAGGGTGGAATACCGCTGCGTGGCCGGATTGGAGAGGTATTGCCCGTAGGTGATCGAGTCGCCCTCGAAGAGGAAGGTGGCGTTCGGGCCGCAGCCGAGCGCCGACTTCACGATGGAGCCGCCGGGGGCGACGTTTTTCAGCGTGTGGCCGCCGAGGTCGAGGTCGCTCTGGGCGGCGCCCTGGAAGGCGGGGTTGTAGAGGGCTGTCCCGGCGCGGAGGCCGGGGGATGGCTGGAGGAGGGCGATCGCCAGCGCGATCAGGGGGAGGAATCGGTTCCGTTGCATGGAGGGCGACGGTACGCGAACGGGCGCGGCGTGCCTTCAAAGGGGGGGGTGGGGGGAATGGGAAGGGGTCTGTATGCGAAAGGGGGCGCGACTGCCTGTACCGTTTCTAAGGCGAATTACGGCGGAGCTTTGTTGGGATTACCTAAGTGCTTAAAATGGTGGATAAAAGGGGGAGAATGGGTTATTCGTTAAACGCAAAGGTGGGGGTCTTATGTTCGCAATTTCTTTTCGCAAGTCGGTGGTCGAGTTCTTCGGGGGGTGGGTGCCTTGGTGGCGGCGGCAGAGGGAGGAGCAGCTCTTCCGCTATGCCATGGAATGCGCGCCGGACAGTGTTCTGGTGGCGACCCGGAAGGGGGCGGTCTATATCAACGCGCGCGGCGTCGCGATGCTCGGCGCCTCCTCCCCGGAGGAGGTCTATGCGCGGGAGATCGTCGATTTCATCCATCCCGATTCCCTGGCGGAGAACGAGGAGCGGCTCCGGGGCGTCTTCGAGCGGGGGGAGGTGCAGGCGCCGCGGGTGAAGAAGATGAGGAAGAGCGACGGCACGATCTTCGAGATGGAGGTGAACTCGGGGCCGATCGTGTGGAACGGGCAGCCGGCGGCGATCATCTTTTGCCGCGACATCGCGGAGCGCCGGGCGCTGGAGGAGAAGATCCGCCACGTGCAGAAGCTGGAGGCCGTCGGCCTGCTGGCCGGGGGGGTGGCCCACGAATTCAACAATATCCTGGCGGTGCTGATGCTCAACATTGAGTGCCTGATGCAGGACGGGGTGGAGACCGCCTCCCAGCGGGAGGCGCTGAAGCAGATGGAGGTCTCCACGACGCGGGCGGCGCACCTGGTGCAGCAGCTTCTGCTCTTCGGGCAGCGAACGCCCCTGATGAGGGTGCCGTGCGATCTGGCGGGGATCGTGACCGGCGTGGCCCAGCGGTTGCGGGGCCTCTTCACCGGAGAGGGCGAAGGGAGGGTCGATGTCGATTGCGAGTTTGAGGCCGCGCTGCCGCCGGTCCCGGGCAACGCCCGGATGATCGAGCAGGTGTTGATGGACCTGGCCTTCAATGCCCGGGACGCGATGCCCCGGGGCGGGATGCTGACCTTTACCTGCGAACGGCGCACGTTCACGGAGACCGACGTGGTGCGGAAGCCCGGGAGGAAGGCGGGGGACTTCGTCCGCCTCGCGGTGGCCGACACGGGGATCGGGATGGACGCGGAGGCGCTCGCGCGGATTTTCGATCCCTTTTTCACGACGAAG